>JALZAO010000048.1 GCA_030948305.1 Pseudomonadota bacterium | reverse complement strand
GGACAAGGGCAAAAAATGATTTTGCGGCTAGCCATGTGTCTCTCCGTAGCCGTCTCCATTGCTGGATGCGGCGGACAGCACGAGGACCTGAAGGCGTGGATGCAAGAGCAGGGTAAGGGAGTCAAGGGTAAGCTCGACCCGCTGCCCCAAGTCAAGCCATATGAGCCTTTTGCATACAACGCGTTCGATCTCCCCGATCCATTTCGTCCGCGCAAGATCGAACCGGTAAAAGGCGCCAGCAAGCTCTCGCCGGACCTCACTCGCCGCAAAGAGCCGCTGGAAGCCTTCCCCTTGGAATCATTGGCGATGGTCGGCACGTTACAACGCGGCAAAAGCAGATTTGCGCTAGTGCGCACGACCGACAGGGACGTCTATCAGGTCAAGGTCGGCAACTATATGGGGCAGAATTTCGGTGTAGTCGTTGGCATTGAGGACGCCGAAATTAAGCTCAAGGAGCTGGTGCAGGACGGCGCCGGCGACTGGACGGAGCGATCAAGCACCATCCAGCTCGCGGAGGCGGACCAAAGACAGGAGCGACGCAAATGAGCCCGGTGCCATCCATTACATTGAATCGACCGCGCTGGCGCGCATGGGGAGGCGCCGCCGCCCTTGGTGCGGCCCTCGTTATTCTGGGAATCGGCCAGGCGCTCGCTCAGGCCGCGAACAGCATAGATGGGCTGACGGTGTCCAAGGGAAGCTCCGGGCGCACCGTCGTCAGGTTTACGTTGAAAGCTCCGCTCGCCAATCCGCCGGCTGGATTCGCGATCAACAATCCGCCGCGTATTGCGCTCGACTTTCCCGAGACGGGTAACGGGCTCGGCCGCTCGGCGCAAGAGGTCGGCGACGTGGCGCTGCGCAGCGTCAACGTGGTTCAAGCAGGTAACCGTACCCGCGTGGTGTTCAATCTTAACAAGCCGCAGACTTTCGAAACGCAGATCGAGGGCAATTCCGTAGTCGTCACGCTGACCGAGCAGGCCGGCCTGGCTGCGGACACACCGACGGTTTCACGATTCGCCGAAGCGCGGCCGGGTGAGGCAACGCACGTTCTTCGCGACGTTGACTTCCGGCGCGGCAAGAACGGCGAAGCCCGCATCATCGTCGACTTGTCGGATAACACCACCGGCATCGATATCCGGCAGCAAGGCAAGGTGCTGATCGTCGATTTCATCAAGACCACGCTGCCGCGCAACCTCGAGCGCCGCCTCGACGTAGGCGATTTCGCCACACCGGTGGTCAGCGTCGACACATTCTCGCAAGGCGGCAATGCCCGAATGGTCATCGAGCCCAAGGGCCTCTGGGAGCACTCGGCCTACCAAACCGACAACCGCTTCATCGTCGAGATCAAACCCATACAGGAAGATCCGAACAAGCTGACGCAGGGCACGCGCGCCGGGTACAAGGGCGAAAAGCTGTCGCTCAACTTCCAGAACGTCGAGGTACGCGCCGTACTGCAGGTGATAGCCGATTTCACCGGCCTGAATATCATCACCAGCGACACGGTAACCGGTAGCCTGACGCTGCGGCTCAAGGACATTCCCTGGGATCAGGCGCTGGACATCATCATGCAGACCAAGGGTCTTGATATGCGCAAGAACGGCAACGTCGTTCTGATCGCGCCGCGCGAGGAGCTCGCGGTCAAGGAAAAGCAGCAGCTCGAAGCCCAGCAGCAGATCAGCGATCTCGAGCCATTGCAAACCGAGATGTTCCAGCTCAACTATCAGAAGGCAGATGCGGTACAAAAGCTCCTGTCCGACAAGGACGGGAAGTTCCTCTCCAAGCGCGGCAATGCGGTGGTCGACGCGCGAACCAATATCCTGTTCGTGCAAGATACCGCCCTGCGGCTCGAAGAGGTGCGCCGACTCATCCGGCAGATCGACATCATCGTGCGCCAGGTCGTGATCGAGAGCCGGATTGTCATCGCCGACGATAAGTTCAGCCGCCAGCTCGGCGTGCGCTTCGGAATGCAGACAGGCTTCACGCTCAACAAGCGGTACGCGGGCGGCTTCGGCGGCTCATTGAGCACCCAGCCGGTCGTCACCTGCTCGGGGACGACGTGCACTCGCGAAACGCGCACGCAGACGCCGTTTGAGCTCGCATCGGGAATCGCAAGCGCGGGCTACTCCGATTCGCCTCAGCTCAACGTGAACCTGCCCGTGCCCAACCCGGCTGGACAGCTTGCGCTGACGCTGATCAACCTGGGCAGCGGCAACCTGATCAATCTCGAGTTGTCCGCGCTCGAAGGCGACAGCCGAGGCAAGGTCGTCTCCAGCCCGCGCGTCGTGACGGCGGACAACCAGAAGGCGAGCATCGAGCAGGGCACCGAGATTCCCTATGTCACCCCGGGTACGGGAAACAGCCCGGCCACCGTGCAATTCAAGAAAGCGGTGCTGCGCCTCGACGTCACCCCGCAGATCACGCCCGACAATCGCATCATCATGACGGTCGAGATCCGCAAGGACTCGGTGGGCCAGTTCGTACCGGTCGCCGGCGGCGGATTCGTGCCTTCGATCGACACCAAGAATGTGATCACGCAGATCGCCGTCAACAACGGCGACACCGCGGTGATCGGCGGCATCTACGAAGAAACGGTCAACAACGACGTCAGCAAGCTGCCGTTCTTCGGCGACCTGCCGGTCGTCGGGTATCTGTTCAAAAAGACCAACAAGAATATCGAAAAGTCCGAGCTGCTCATTTTCCTGACGCCGCGAGTCGTCAAGGAATCGGTCACGGCGGTACGCTAAACTCCTCAACGCGCTCGTGAATGAGATGCGTCGCGTGTCGTCTGCGAACGTCGACTCGCAATTCCCCGTCGATCCCCACGCTTCGCGCGGGGGCCCTCGCCGGGTGGCTCGCGCCGTTACTCCTCAACGCGCTCGTGAATGAGATGCGTCGCGTGTCGTCTGCGAACGTCGACTCGCAATTCCCCGTCGATCCCAACGCTTCGCGCGGGGGCCCTCGCCGGGTGGCTCGCGCCGTTAGCTTGTTCTGACTCGCCACCGGCTCGCGCCGCCCGGAGGATTGCAATAAAATGCCCCGATGCAGATGCATCGGGGCAATTTGTTTCTAATCGGCATGCCGGGCAGCGGCAAGTCGACGCTCGGCCGACTGCTCGCCAAACGGCTCGACAAGCGCTTTTACGACGCCGATGCCGAGCTCGAGCACCGCCTGGGCGTATCGATCGCGGTCATTTTCGAGCTCGAAGGCGAGCCCGGCTTTCGCGATCGGGAAGAGGCCGTCGTAGCAGAGTATGTAGAGCACATGAATGCCGTGCTGGCCACCGGCGGCGGCGCGGTTCTGCGGCCCGCCAATCGCGAGCGTCTCAAGCAGAATGGGACCGTGCTGTACCTGCATGCAACGCCGGAAACGCTGTGGGAGCGCACGCGCCGCGGCAAGCACCGGCCCCTTCTGCAAGCCCCCGATCCATTTCAGCGCCTGAAAGATCTCTACGCCGCGCGCGATCCCCTCTACCGGGAAACCGCGGACTTCGTCATCGAATCCGATCAGGAGCAGGTCATCCGCTTAGCCCAGCGACTCGAGCAGCAGCTTCGCGCCGCAGCGCGGGCCGAATGACGACGTTGCGGGCGACACCGAGCCGCACGCTGGTGGTCGCTCTTGGCGAGCGCGGCTACCCGGTTCATATCGGAAGAGCGCTGCTGACCGGGATCGGAAACCTGTTGCCGGACACGCGGTCAGGACGCGCGGTCATCGTGACCAACCCCGTGGTCGCAGCACTTCATCTTGGTCCGCTGCAAAAGGGCCTCGAGCGCGCGGGCATTCCTTACGACGTCATCGTCGTTCCGGACGGTGAAGCGCACAAGGATTGGGCCGCATTGTATGAGATCCACACGCGATTGCTGGAGCTCAAGGCCGAGCGCTCGACGATGCTGATTGCGCTGGGCGGCGGTGTAATCGGCGATCTCGCGGGGTTCGCCGCAGCGACCTACCAGCGCGGGATGCCATTGGTGCAGATCCCGACGACGCTGCTGGCGCAGGTCGATTCCTCGGTCGGCGGCAAGACGGCGGTGAATCACCCGCTGGGCAAGAACATGATCGGCGCTTTTTACCAGCCCTCGGCCGTCATCATCGACAGCGCCACACTCTCCACCTTGCCCGATCGGGAGTACGCCTCCGGTCTGGCCGAGGTCGTGAAATATGGCGCGATCCGCTCACCGGAGCTCTTTGCCTGGCTCGAGTCCAACGTCGAGATATTGCGCGGGCGCGATGATGCCGCGCTAACCCACGCGATCCATGAGAGCTGCCGCATCAAAACGGAAATCGTCGCCGCCGACGAGCGCGAGACGGGCGAACGCGCCTTGCTCAATTTCGGACATACCTTCGGGCACGCGATCGAAGTTGGCATCGGGTATGGCACCTGGCTGCACGGCGAAGCGGTGGCCGCCGGAATGGTGCTTGCCGCAGAGCTTTCGGTTCGCGTGACAGGAATGCCGCCCGCAGAAAACGAGCGGCTGCGGCAACTCCTGTCCCGGTTCGGACTGCCGGTCGACCCGCCGGCGCTGGGATGCGATCATTTTCTCGAACTGATGGGTCGGGACAAGAAGGTCGAGGCAGGGAAGCTGCGCCTGGTGCTTCTTGAAGCGCTGGGACGAGCGACGATCCGTTCCGACGTACCGCTAGCCGAATTGCGAGCGCTGTTGGCGCGTTAGCTGGGATCGCGGCAAAAAAACACGGCGCCGAAAGGCGCCGTGTTCGTTCTAGTTACCGACCGAAGCCGGCGTTCGCGGTCAAGTGCAGGTCATCGTCGCGGTCGCATTCTTCTGCGGGACGCTCGCATCGCCGATAAAGATCGTGTGCGCACCGCTGCCGTTGAGAAGGTTGCTAACAGTGAACGAGCCTGGCGACGTTGTGACAGGGTTGGGAGTTATCATGCCGCCCGGTGTTGCAACGCTGAACGGCGGGGTGCCCCCTGTGATCGTGAATCCAAATGACCCACCCGTGCAGGCGGCCGAAGTTGCCGTGGGTGGCGTAACGAAGATCGCCCCTGACGGAGGTGGCGGCGCCGCGGCCGTGCCTACAACATTCGATAGTTGTGCCGTTGTCTGGCGTCCGATCGCATCGACGATGGTAAATACCAGCGGGTCGACGCAGGTGCCGTTGGTGATGGCCTCGAACGAGCCGCCCGAGAAAGTGACCGTCGAATTGACCAGCGTCACCGCGTCCGGGAAGGTCGACGAAATGTGGTAGGGCGGCGTGCCACCATAGATGAAGTAGTCGATGCGGAAACCGGCGGAGCAGGTATTTTTGTCGGGTCCGGTTATCTTCGCCGTCGCCGGAACCACCGACAGGATAGCTGAACCGTCGGTCTGCTGCACGATGGTGAACGAAGCCGTCACCGAGTTGCCGGTGGTGAGGTCGGTGGCGCGTATTTGCGCGGGCTGCGTCGGGACGCCTACAGCCGCCTGCAATATGACGCGAGCGAATCCATTGATGTCCGAGACGACCGTCAGCGTCGATACGAGCGGCATACCCGGATTGTTGCTCTGAATCGCGTATGCGCCCGTGATGACGTCGAATCTCACTTGGCGGTTGGCGATTCCTCCGCCGGCCGGGCCGAGGACCTGCACCGTCGCCGTCGCGGTGTCGCCGGAACATACGGCGTTAGCACCGCACGCTGTGCGACTCGGGACCACCGTCAGCGTATTGAACAATGGAGCTGGACGAACCGTGACCGACGAGGTCGCGGTCTGACCGATCGCATCCTGTACCGTAATGACGACCGTGGTGTCCGAGGCGACCTCGCTCGGAATGAGCACGATGACCCCGCTGAGGACGGTTTGCGCGACAGGAAGCACCGCTGAATTGCTCGAGAAAGCCTGATAGGGAGGGGCGCCGCCGGAAACCTGAAGCGCTGCGGCCGTATGCGAATAGACCACGGAGGTCGGAGGCAGGACGAACAAGGGGCCCGGAGGGGACACGGGGGGAGCGTAGGGATTGTTTGGGGCTCCGCTGCCACCCCCGCAACCGCCCAGCGCCAGCAGCCCGGCAATCGCGCACAACGCAAGGATAGTCCGGAGCCACTTGTTGTTCATCACATTCGACGCCATGGAGAAATTCCTGATGATGATGTCCTAAAGATTTTCCTAACGCTTGCCGATTTGGACGTTGCGACAAGCATATACGCGACTTTGTTCAGATTAAAGCGCAAGTTTAGAGCGGACGCAAGTTCTTTTGGCGGCTAGCGCATGCCGCAGCGCCGTCAGGGGTGCAATCGGTTGCCGCGATGCAACAATCTCGCTAATATGACTAGCTGCTTGCGCCCTATGCGGCTAAGTGTGGTTTCGCGCCTCTCTTGCGGGCGCCGTGAGCGAAAAGCTTGAGTAACGAGGTCCTCGTGGATCAGAACGCACCCGGCTCCCCCTGGCTGCCGCCCGCACGCCAAGGTTTGTACGATCCCGCGAACGAGCACGACGCCTGTGGCCTGGGCTTCATCGCCCACATCAAAGGCGAAAAAAGCCATGCGATTGTCACTCAAGCGCTGCAAATCCTCAAAAACCTGACCCACCGGGGCGCAACGGGCGCCGATCCGCTGCAAGGCGACGGTGCAGGCATTCTGATTCAGCTGCCCGATGCGTTTCTTCGGCGTGCCTGTGGGCGGCAGGGGCTTACGCTGCCGGCGGTGGGACAGTACGGCGTCGGGATGGTTTTTCTGCCCCAGGAGCCGGCTTCGCGCATGGCATGCGAGCAGGAAATCGAGCGCGCGGTGGTCAGCGAAGGCCAGATTCTCCTCGGCTGGCGAGACGTCCCCACCGACAATTCAGGCTTGTCCGAGCGGACCAAGGAGGTCGAGCCAGTAGTGCGCCAGGTATTCATTGCCCGCGGCTCGAACGCGCTCGATCAGGATGCGCTCGAACGCAAGCTCTACATTATCCGCAAGAAATCCGGACACGCGGTGCAGGCGCTCAAGCTTCGCCACGGCAAAGGGTTCTACGTTTCATCGATGTCGACGCGCACCGTTGTCTACAAGGGCATGCTGCTCGCCCATCAGGTTGGCGAGTACTACCTCGACCTGCGCGACACGACTATGGTGTCGGCTTTGGCCATGGTGCACCAGCGTTTCTCGACTAATACCTTCCCGACCTGGGATCTCGCGCATCCCTTCCGGTTGGTGTGTCACAACGGCGAGATCAACACGCTGCGCGGCAATGTGAACTGGATACGCGCGCGGCAGCAGGCGATCTCGAGCACCGTGCTCGGCACGGACCTGGACAAGGTCTGGCCGCTGATCTACGACGGGCAGTCCGACTCCGCGTCATTCGACAACGCGCTCGAATTGCTGCTGATGGGCGGCTATCCGCTGGCCCACGCCATGATGCTCATGATCCCGGAAGCGTGGTCCGGGAATCCGTTGATGGATGACGATCGGCGCGCATTCTACGAGTACAACGCGGCACTCATGGAACCGTGGGACGGCCCCGCCGCCATGGCATTTACCGATGGTCGACAAATCGGCGCGACGCTCGATCGCAACGGGCTGCGGCCGGCGCGATACATCGTGACCGACGATGACTACGTGATCCTGGCCTCCGAAGTCGGCGTGCTCGATATCCCCGAGCGCAAGATCGTGAAGAAGTGGCGGCTGCAGCCCGGCAAGATGCTGTTGGTCGATACCGAGCAGGGCCGCATCATCGACGACGACGAACTCAAGCACACGCTGGCGACCGCAAAGCCTTATCGCGAATGGATCGACCGCTCACGGATTGCGCTCGACACGCTGCCCGATCCGGCGCCGCCGCAGGTCTCGGACGTGTCGCTGCTCGACCGGCAGCAGGCCTTCGGCTATACCCAGGAAGACTTGAAGATCATTCTCGCGCCGATGGCCGAAAACGGCGAGGAAGCGATCGGATCGATGGGCAACGATGCGGCGTTGCCGGTGCTCTCCAATCGACCGAAGGTCCTCTACAACTACTTCAAGCAATTGTTCGCGCAGGTTACCAATCCGCCGATCGATCCGATCCGCGAAGAGCTGGTCATGTCGCTGGTCACGTTCATCGGGCCGCGGCCGAATCTGCTCGGCATCGACGAAACCGATCCGCCGATGCGCCTCGAGGCGCAAAAGCCGATCTTGAGCGCCGAGGAAATGGAAAAGATCCGCCACATCGGGCTTTTCACCGGCGCGACTTTTCGGTCGCTCGAGCTGGATATCTGCTACCCGGCTGCCTGGGGCGCGGCGGGCATGGAAGCGGCACTGGCGAGCTTGTGCGCGCACGCGGAAGACGCCACCCGGCTCGGCTACAACATTCTGATCGTGTCCGACCGCAAGGCTTCGGCGCAACTGATGCCGATTCCCGCGCTACTGGCAACCGCGGCGGTGCATCAGCACCTGGTCCGCAATGGGCTCCGCACGAGCACCGGACTGGTCGTCGAAACAGGCTCTGCGCGCGAAGTACATCATTTCGCGCTGCTGGCTGGATACGGCGCCGAAGCGATCCATCCATACCTGGCGCTGCAAACGGTCGAGCATCTGCACGAGTGGCTCCCGCAATTGACGCCAAGCGACAGGGCGATGCACTTCGTCAAGGCGATCTGCAAGGGTCTCTACAAGGTGATGTCGAAGATGGGCATCTCGACCTATCAATCGTATTGCGGCGCGCAGATCTTCGAGGCGGTTGGCCTCTCCAGCTCGCTGGTCGACAAATATTTCACCGGCACCGCGAGCAACATCCAGGGCATCGGCTTGTTCGAGGTCGCCGACGAAGCATTTCGCATGCATCAGCTCGCGTTCGGCGACGATCCCGTGTTGCGTGACGCGCTCGATGCCGGCGGTGAATACCAGTATCGCT
>JALZAO010000351.1 GCA_030948305.1 Pseudomonadota bacterium | reverse complement strand
GTCGCGGGAGGAGCGAGCCAATGAGCGCGTATTGGATGTGGTGGATCGCGGCGGCGGCGTTGGTCGCCGCGGAATTGCTGACCGGAACGTTTTATCTGCTGGTGGTCGGTGCCGCGCTTGCGTTCGGTGGTATAGCCGCATGGTTCGATGCCAGCGTGCCTCTGCAATGGTTGATTGCCGCTGCGTTGGGTGTGATCGGGACCGTCATGCTCCAGCGATGGAAGCGCAATCTGGCTCTGCGAACGCCGGCGCAGCAGGGGCTCGACATCGGGCAGATGGTCCAGGTCCAAAGCTGGGGACCCGATGGAACCGCCCGTGTCGCCTACCGAGGGAGCACGTGGGACGCGGAGCTTTCCACGACCGGTGTTCCACAGGCCAAGACCATGTACATCGCAGCAATGCGCGGCTCGGTGCTGATCCTTTCGGATCGCCGCCCTGAGGCCTTGCAACAACTCTAGCCAATACACTACCGCGGAGGCCGCAATGTTGATGGGATCCTGGATCGTCACCCTGGCGCTATTCCTCGTCGTTGTCATCATTATCGCCAAGGCGATCCGCGTCGTCCCGCAGCAGCACGCGCTGGTCATCGAACGTTGGGGGCGTTTTCACACCGTGCTCGCGCCCGGATTGAATTTCGTCGTTCCGTTCGTCGACCGCGTCGCGTACAAGCACGATTTGCGCGAAATACCGTTCGATGTTCCAAGCCAGATCTGCATCACCAAGGACAACACGCAGCTTCAGGTCGACGGCATCCTCTATTTCCAGGTCACCGACCCGAAGCTCGCCTCCTACGGCTCGAGCAACTTCATGGTCGCGATCACCCAGCTCGCGCAGACGACCTTGCGCAGCGTGATCGGCAAGATGGAGCTGGACCGGACTTTCGAGGAGCGCGACCACATCAATGGCCTGGTGGTGGCGGCGCTCGACCTGGCCGCGGGGAACTGGGGCGTGAAAGTGTTGCGCTACGAGATCAAGGATCTCACGCCGCCCAAGGAGATCCTCCACGCCATGCAGGCGCAAATCACCGCCGAGCGCGAGAAGCGGGCGGTGATCGCGACGTCCGAAGGCCGGCAGCAGGAACAGATCAACCTCGCCGCCGGCGCACGTGCCGCGGCGATTGCGCAGTCCGAGGGCGTCAAGCAGGCGGAAATCAACACCGCGCAGGGCCAGGCGGCGGCGATTCTCTCCATCGCCGAAGCCAACGCCACGGCTATTCGTCAGGTCGCCGCAGCGATCGTGTCACCCGGCGGCGTCAATGCCGTCAACCTCAAGGTCGCCGAGCAGTACGTGGCCGCGTTCGCCAACCTGGCCAAGACCAACAACACGCTCATCGTCCCGTCGAACCTGTCCGATCTCGCGGGGCTGGTCGCGACCGCAACGACGGTTTTCAAGACACAAGAGAAGTAGGGCCTAGAGCGTGCAGATCGCCGACTGCGTATTTTTTGTCACCGGTGCCGCATCGGGCCTGGGTGCGGCATGCGCGCGCATGATCGTCGCCAATGGCGGCAAAGTCGTCCTCGCCGACATCAGCGACGCAGGCGGGGCTGCGCTCGCGGCGGAGCTGGGCGCGTCCGCGCGCTTCGTCAAGACCGATGTTGCTGACGAAGCCAGCGCCAAGGCGGCCGTCGCCGGCGGACTCGACGCGTTCGGCGCGCTTCATGGGATCATCAACTGTGCCGGTGTCGCGATCGGCGAAAAAGTCCTCGGCAAGGAGGGCCCCCACGCGCTGGCAAGCTTTGCGCGCGTCATCCAGATCAACCTGATCGGCTCCTTCAACCTCACGCGCCTCGCCGCGGAGTCGATGAGCAGGAACGCCCCGAATGCGGACGGCGAGCGCGGATTGATCGTCTATACCGCATCGGTGGCCGCGTTCGACGGCCAGATCGGCCAGGCGGCGTACAGCGCGTCCAAGGCAGGGCTTGTCGGCATGACGCTGCCCGTCGCCCGCGAGCTTGCGCGCTATGGCATTCGCGTGATGACGATTGCGCCGGGCATTTTCGAAACGCCCATGCTCGCCGGCATGCCGGTGGAAGTGCAGGAATCGCTGGGAAAGATGGTCCCGTTCCCGCCGCGGCTGGGCCGGCCCGCGGAGTACGCTTCGCTAGTCGCGGAGATCATCCGCAATCCCATGCTCAATGGTGAAGTGATCCGCCTCGACGGCGCGATCCGCATGGCTCCACGCTAGGGATCGCGCCGTATCAGCGCGAAGCTGGTGGCGATGATGGCGATGAAAAACACCAGCATCCACGCCGCAAGCGATAGATGCAGGAATTCCCACGCCTTCTCCGCGCATTCGCCGCTGCCTTCGAATACTTTTTTCAAGACGTCGGTGAACGGC
>JALZAO010000350.1 GCA_030948305.1 Pseudomonadota bacterium | reverse complement strand
ATCGCGGTCAGCACGTCGTCCTCGCGTGCCGGCGCAATGAAGTCGATGCTGCAGCCTGACGCCACCGTCGTCATGTTAGCGCTGTTGCAGGCAAACGCGAATGCGCTGTCGGCCAGCGTAAAGATGAATCCGCCGTGGCACGTGGCATGGCCGTTCAACATGTCGGCGCGCACCTTCATCGTCAATTCGGCTCGTCCCGGCCCAATCTTGGCGATGCGCATGCCCATCGCCTGCGACGCGCGATCGCGAGCGAACATTTCCGCGGCGACACGTTCGGCGAGCGACTGTGCTTCGGCGGAAGGAAGAGGCGCGGCAGCGGCGACGGACGTATCAGGCTTGGTCATTGAGTCAAGTGCCGCTGAATTTAGGCGGCCGTTTGGCCGCGAACGCGCTCACTCCCTCGCGATAGTCCGCGCTTCTACCCAGCTCGCGCTGCACATCGCGCTCCAGATCGAGCTGCGCCTCGAGCGCGTTTTCTCCGGCGGCATAAATCGCCTGCTTGGTCGCCGCGAGCCCGCGGGTCGCCGCCGTGGACAGCTGTTGCACGAGCGCCTCGACGCTGGCCGGGAATTCGGCGTCGTCGACGCACTTCCAGATCAGCCCCCACGCCGCGGCCTGCTCGGCGGAAAGCTTGTCGCCCAGCATCGCCAATCCTATCGCCCGTGCGGAGCCGACCAGGCGCGGCAGGAAATACGTGCCGCCGGAATCGGGAATCAGCCCAATTTTTGAAAATGCCTGGATGAAGCTGGCCGACTTCGCCGCAATGACGATGTCGCAGGCCAGCGCGATGTTCGCTCCGGCACCGGCGGCGACACCGTTGACCGCGCAGACAACCGGCAGCGGCAATGCGCGCAGACCGAGCACCAGCGGCTTGTAGTTGCGTTCGATCGATGCGCCCAGATCCACCGTCTCGGCGCCAGGAGCGACCGCGCGGTCACCCAAGTCCTGCCCGGCGCAAAATCCGCGTCCCGCCCCGGTCAACAACAGCACGCGCGCATCGTTGCCCGCCTTGACGCGCGACAACACATCCCTGACTTCGGCATGCATCGCATCGTTGAAGCTGTTCAATCGCTCCGGCCGATTGAGGGTCAGCCGCGCGATCCCGCCTTCGACGGCGTAGAGGATGTGCTGGTAATTCATGCGCTCACATGCATCCGGTGCTGCACCACCCGAAACCGGTTGGCGACAAATGCCGCGTCGGTCAACGACGCGTTCGCCGCCGGGTTGGCGCCGGTACCGTGAAAGTCGGAAAACGCGGCCGACTGGTTGACGAATACGCCGCCGGTCAGGTTGATCGACAACGCGACCCCCGTGTCCTCGGCCACCGCGATCGCGTCGTCGATCACCTGCGGGTTGGTCGAGTACACCGAGAGCGTCAACGCGCCATGATCCTTGACCGCCCGCCGCGCGATGTCGAGGCTCTGCGGCGTACCGTCGGTGGCAATCACGAAGCCGATGGGCCCGAACCATTCCTTGAGATACTTGGCGTCGTCCTTGGCTTCCAGCTTCACCAGGAGCGGCGTTCGGATAGTCGCCTGCGGAAACTGCGGGTGGGTCAGCGTCTGACTGTCGAGCAGCACGGGGCCCAGGGCGCGCGCCGCGTCGATGCGCTTCGCCACGCCGTCGTTGACCACCGCGCCTAGAATCTCCACCGCCCGCGCCGGATCGCCGACCAGCTTTTGCACGCTCTCGGCCAAGGCCTGCGCCACCTGATCGAACGACAGGTGACCCTCGGCCGTGTCGATGCCGTCTCGCGGAACGTAGATGTTCTGCGGCGCGGTGCACATCTGGCCCGTGTACAGCGCCAGCGAAAATGCGACGTTGCGCGCGACGCCTTTGATATCGTCCGCGGAGTCGACGACGATCTGATTGACGCCGGCTTTCTCGGTGTAGACCTGGGCCTGGCGCGCGTTTTTCTCCAGCCATTCGCCATTGGCGGTGCTGCCGGTGAAATCGATGAGCTTCACTTCGGGTCGCAGCGAAAGCTTCTGCGCGGTGTCGTCGCCGGCGGTGTGCGCG
Source organism: Pseudomonadota bacterium (assembly GCA_030948305.1). GTDB lineage: Bacteria > Pseudomonadota > Gammaproteobacteria > Burkholderiales > Casimicrobiaceae > PALSA-1003. Next base: position 320 of record JALZAO010000350.1, on the reverse strand, counting down.
ACCAGCGTCACGATATTCGGGTCGAACCCGGCTTCGGCGAGCACCTCGCGCGCAACCTGAACGGTGATCGCCAGCGGGAGGATCGCGTTGGGATGCGGCTTGACGATGACCGCGTTGCCGGTCGCGAGGCTCGCGAACATTCCCGGATAGCCGTTCCAGGTCGGAAAGGTGTTGCAACCGATCACCAGCGCCACGCCGCGCGGCACGATGCGGTACTGCTTTTCCATCTTCAGCGGCTCGTTCTTGCCTTGCGGCTTCTCCCAATAGGCCTTTGCCGGAATTCGTCGCAGCTCGTCCCACGCATAAGCGATCGCCTCGAG
>JALZAO010000349.1 GCA_030948305.1 Pseudomonadota bacterium | reverse complement strand
GAGAGCGAAGGTGTCGCGGCAAGCTTGCGCCAGAATTCGGCGATTGCCGTCACATCCGCGAACTGCTCGTTGCCGTCCAGCGTAACCGCGTACTCCGGCAACCGGTCGAGGACGACGGCGATCTCGCTCAGGCGGCGCAGGTCTGCGTCCGGATTTCCACCGAGTTTGAGCTTGAAGTAGCGGTTCCCGTACGCCGCAATGACTTGCTCGAGCGTTTCCGGCAAACCATCGCCGACGCCGGTAGCATCACGCGTCTGGATCGGATCGAGCATGCCCACCGTGTGGCGGGCCTCAATACGCGAAGCAGGCTCCAGCCCAGCCAGGAATCGGTCAAGATCGAAACCGGCAAGGTCGGCCGTCAGCGAGGTATCGATGCCGGGGGCGTTTCCGCGGATCGCGACCTTGAACGACACGCCCAGCACGCGACACAGAGCATCGAGGATCGCACGATCGAGGAGCGACGGACCGTAATAGGTTGCGAGCGTCTTGAGTCCCATCGCCTCGCCGGCCGTGAGCAGCGAGCGGTAATGCGCCGCGGCGTGGCCAAACGCCGTGCGCGATGCAGATCCCGAGGTATAGGCGTCCGCCGCGTTGGCAAGCGCCTTGCGCAGATCCGCAACGTTTTCGGCATTCGATTTCTCGGGCGACTTGTCGACCCACTTGGGAATCATCAACTCGGCCGCCGCACCTTGAGCCTCGGCGCCGCCCGACACCCCATCGGCGAGCCGGATGCGCGCACGCACGAAGGCCTGCGCTGCGTGCGTCACCGTCGCCGCGCCGAAGCGGAACGGGATGCGCAGCGCAACCGGCCGCTCGTAGAGCTCGATCGCGATCACCCGAAATGTCGGTGCAGTCATGGGAGCGATCGGTGAAGCCGTTCCGCTACGCATCCAGCGAGCCCTGAGCGTAGAAATGAGCCCGGATCTTCTGTGCCAGCGCGCCGAACTCCGTACCGCCCATCATGGCCAGCGTTCGCGGGCGCGGCAGCGGTACATCGTAAATCGCAGCAATCGAGCCCGGACGCTCGCTCATGACCAGCACCCGGTCGGACAGAAAAATCGACTCGGGAATGCTGTGCGTGATGAGCAACACGGTTTTCTTCGCCGCCGACCAGATGCGCTGGAGCTCGAGGTTCATTTTCTCGCGAGTCATGGCATCCAGCGCGCCAAAGGGCTCGTCCATCAGCAGGATGGCCGGATCGTGCACCAGCGCGCGGCAGATCGATGCGCGCTGCTGCATACCGCCCGAAAGCTGCCACGGATACTTGTTCTCGAATCCTTTCAGTCCGACCATCTCCACCAGCTCGCGAGCGTGCGATAGACCGCGTTCGTGGGGCAGCTTGCGGACCTCGATCTGCAGCATGATGTTTTCGAGTACCGTGCGCCATGCCAGCAGCACGTGGTTCTGGAAGACGATCCCGACGCTGCCCGCGGGCCCCTCGACCCGCTGGCCGGCGATCTCGATCGACCCTCGTGTTGCGGGAAGAAGGCCTCCGACGAGCTTGAGGAGCGTGCTCTTGCCGCAACCGCTGGGGCCGACGATCGAGAGGAACTCCCCCTCGCGGATGTCGAACGCCAGCGGCTTGAGCGACTCGACTTCACCCTCGGCGCTGCGGTAGGCCTTTGCCACTCCGAGCATGCGTATCAACGGCGGGCGCGCGGGATCGCCCGGTGCCATGTGCACGGTCGAAAGGCCCATCGAGGGATCAGGGAAGAAAGTCGAGCACGACCCAGTCTTCAGGCTTGCCCTTGGTGGCGGGGTCCAGGCCGCCGTACTGTGCAAGGAGCTCGAGCGACTCGTTCACGTCGGACATCGAGACGCGCAGCGGGCGCTGCTTGGCCGTCTCCTTGGTGTGGTAGAGCGCCGTTGTTTGCTTGAGGCCGACAATCAGCGTTTCGCGTACGCCGGCCTTGGAGTTGGCCTTGAGCATCGCGTCGACCGCTGCCTCGGGATTCTTTTCGGACTCCTCGAGCGCCCGCGTCGTCGCGCGCAGGAAGCGCTTGACCATGTCGGGCTTGGACTTGAGGGTCTCGCTGTTGACGACAATGCCCGAGCTGATCATGTTCACGCCGTAATCGGCGAAGCGAATCGGGTAGACCGGCTTCTTGGTCGCATCCTGAAGCTTGATCGCCTGATCCATGACGTAGCCCAGCAGCAGATCGGCCTGCCCGTTCATGACTGCGTTGAGCTTGGTTTGAGCATCCCCGGCGACGGTCTTGAAATCGGTTTCCTTTATCCCCGTCTTCTTCAGGAACAGCGGCCAGATCTGCGACATCGAGTCCCCCGGAGTGATCGCCACGGTCTTGCCTACGATGTCCTTGGGAGTGCGGATGTTCTTGTCGGCA
>JALZAO010000047.1 GCA_030948305.1 Pseudomonadota bacterium | reverse complement strand
CACACCGGCAGCCGACCTCGATCTCGCCGTTCGCGCCATCCTCTTTGCCGCGGTCGGCACTACCGGACAGCGCTGCACGACGCTTCGTCGCGCGATTGTGCATTCCGAGATTGCCGACGAGCTGGTCGATCGCTTGAAGAGAGCGTACGACCATGTGCCAATCGGCAACCCGCTCGACGAGGGAATTCTCCTGGGCCCGCTCATCGATCAGCGCGCCTACGCCGCGATGGAGTCAGCGCTGCAGCAGGCGCGGAAGGAGGGAAGCGAGGTGTTCGGTGGCGAACGTGTGGCGATTCCGAACCTGGACGGCGGCTATTATGTTCGGCCGGCGCTGGTCGAAATGCCGGGTCAAACGGATCTGGTCCGTCACGAGACTTTCGCGCCGATTCTCTACGTGCTGCGCTACCGGGATCTGGACGAGGCCATTGCGCTCAACAATGGCGTGAATCAGGGGCTTTCGTCGTCGATCTTCACCAACGACCTCAGAGAAGCCGAGCATTTTCTGGGCGCCACCGGAAGCGACTGTGGCATCGCCAATGTGAATATAGGCACCAGCGGCGCGGAGATCGGCGGCGCGTTCGGCGGGGAAAAGGAAACGGGCGGCGGGCGAGAATCGGGATCGGATGCGTGGAAAGGCTACATGCGCCGCTCGACCAACACGGTGAACTTCTCGCGCGAGCTGCCGCTCGCCCAGGGAATACGGTTCGATGCGGTGATTTAGACGTCGCCGGGTCGCGTCCGATCTAGCTTGCTTTCCGCCGCACCGGCAACGGCACGTTACACACATCGACGCGCCCTGCCGGTACCTTGAACCAAGCCTCGCGGCGGTTGGCGCGCGCCTTCACGAGCAGCGCAAATGTTTTGCTGTCCGTGCGCAAGGCTTCGAGCTCCACGCGTTCGTGAGCAGGCACGTCCGCCGCGATGCGCACCGCGCGGATCGGAATCGACTCCGATGGACTTTCGTAGAAGCCCATCGCTCCCGTCCCGCGCGGCATCATCGACAAGCGATCGATCCCTTGCACGACGCGCCCGACAAGCGTGATGTTCCGGTCGAGGTGGCGCGGCGATTGGCCGATCACGGCATAGAGCTCGGAGCCGTTTCCTGAATCGGCTGCGTTGTCCCGACCGACGCCCACGGAACCGTAGCAGTGCACCAACCAGGTCTGGCCAAGCTTTCGGTCGCGAGCGACGGGAAAGCCGTCGGAAAAACCTACCTCCGGCGCAAACGTGTCCGGGTAGGCAAGTCGCGTGAACGGAAGCTCAGGATCCATAGCCCGCACGAATTCGGGCTTCAGCGTTTTGGTCGACATGGATTTGGCGCGCTCATCGTTTTCGGCGCGAGCCCACTGCACCACATAATTATCCTGGACCCTGACAACGAGGCTGCCGTCAAAATATCCTTCGCGTACGAGGGCGCGAACTGCCGCGGCGTTCACCGGGGCATACGCAGCATTGAGCTCGATAATGACCCTGCCACCAGGAAGCTCCATATACAGCGTGTTCTCGGGGCTTATTTCTCTCCATTCGCTCGCAGCTGCGGAATTCAGCAGCTCCGCGGTAGAGGAAGCTGGCGTCTGCGGCTGTGGAATCTGCGGTTGTGCCGAGCCCACGGTCGCTGTGCCGACGATCAGGAGCGCCAGCAAGCGGGAGGTGCACTCGATCCAACGTCGGTCGTTTGCTGATTCGTCCATAGATTCGTCTCGCAGTCGCGCTTTCTTTGGCCCGCGATGCAGGGCGGAGCTTGCTATGCCGGGCGGCGTGGGACCACGAGATTGCCGACAAAGATCTGCACCGCCTCGCCCTTCTGATTGAGCGTCGTCGTGCGGACCTTGATCATTCCCTGTTCCGGTCGCGATTTCGAGGGTCGCACTTCTGGGGCGGCGCGCTCACGGCACGGTCTCGCATCATCTCGAGGCCCGGACTTGACATAGGCGCATATGCACGTAAGATAGTCGTATATGCACCCATTGTCAAGAGGGCCCTGCCAATGCGTTCCGACACGGCAACTGTGATACCCGAATGCAACTGTCTGGCGCTGCGCCAGGCGGCGCGCCACGTCACCCAGTTCTATGACCAATGTCTGGCGCGGGCCGGTTTACGCACCACCCAGTTTTCGATCCTGGCAAGGCTGAAACGATTGGGTCCGCTGACGATCAACGCTCTTGCGCGGGAGCTTGTCATGGATCGAACGACACTGGGACGCAACATGCTGCCGTTAGAGCGTGAGGGCCTCATCACCATCGAGGATGGGGTCCTGGACCGGCGCAGCAAGGTGTTGCACCTGACCAAAGCCGGTGTCGGGCGGGTTCGTGCCGCGCGAAAGCTATGGGGTGAAGCGCAGACGCATTTCGAGAAGTCCTTCGGCGCCGAGCGCGCTTCGACGCTGCGCACGGAGCTGCGAGCCGTCGCCGCAAGCGAGCTTGGCGGCGTCACGCATCGCAGGGCCGCGTAGCGATGGGTCCGCCAAAGACAAATTGGAGAGAGCGCCATGGTGCGTGGATCGTCACGATCGCGGCCGCGGCGATCCTGATGGTCACGATGGGGGCGCGGCAATCGCTCGGGCTGTTCGTCTCGCCGCTCAACAGCTCGACGGGGCTTGGCATTACCACCATCAGCCTCGCGCTCGCCGTCGGCCAGTTCATGTGGGGCGCGATCCAGCCGGTGGCCGGCGCGGTGGCGGACCGGTACGGTCCCGGAAAAGTATTGGTCGCCGGATTGATCGTGCTCTCGATCGGCACCGCCTTGACCCCGTTCATGACCTCCGGCTTCGGCCTCATCGTCTCGCTCGGCGTGCTCTCCGCGGTCGGCTCGGGGGCAGGCAGCTTTTCCGTGCTGATCGGCGCCGCAGCCCGCCGCCTGCCTGAGGATCGACGCGGCAAAGCCGCAGGCATCATCAATGCGGGCGGCTCGTTCGGGCAATTCGTCTTCGCGCCGATCTCGCAAGCGTTGATCCAGGCGCTCGGATGGATGGGTGCGATGTGGACGCTTGCGCTGATCACGCTCGGCGCCCTGCCCCTCGCGCGAGTCGTCAGCCCGTCCGGGCCCGTGCACCACCATACTGGCAGCGGGTCCGGTGCGTGGGACGCGGTCCGCGGCGCAATGGGCAATCGCAGCTATCTGCTCCTGCACGCCGGATTCTTCACCTGTGGATTTCACATTGCCTTTCTGGTCACGCATTTGCCGGGCGAAGTGAACCTCTGCGGCCTTCCGCCCGCGGTCGCAAGCTGGTCGCTTGCCCTCATCGGTCTCGCCAACATCGTCGGCAGCCTCATCGCCGGCTCGAGCACCGCGCGCTTCCGCAGCAAATACATCCTCGCCGTCATGTACGGCTCGCGCGCGCTGCTGATCGGCTGGTACCTGTTGGCGCCCAAGACCGAGTGGACGTTCTATTTCTTTGCGGTGGGCCTGGGCCTCACCTGGCTCGCCACCGTGCCGCCGACCGCGGCCATTGTCGGCAAGCTCTTCGGCGTTCGGTATCTCGCCACGCTGTTCGGGCTCACGTTGCTTTCGCATCAGATCGGCGGGTTCCTCGGCGCCTATCTCGGCGGAATCGCGTTCGCCGCATCCGGCGATTACCAGTGGATGTGGTACGCGGACATGGCGCTGGCTGCTGCAGCGGCGGTGGTGAATCTGCCGATTCGAGAGCCCCGGATTGTCGCGCCGGTCCCGGTAGCTGCCTGACCGCGCAGATCTCGGATTGCCGCGCGATTGCTGTGGGTTCAAGTACTCGCAGGAATCTTCAGTCGCGTGTCGTACGCGCAAGCGCAAGCCCAGGCGCAGTACATCGGTTCGATCGGCGAGTTCCTTTTGCGCAAGCTACCGCACGGGGATAAGATCGTGGCACCTGGGTTGCCATGCATCATCCATTTGACCGGAATGCTCCATGAATGATCTTTCTCCCCTTCGTTCGAGCGCGACGCGACGCGACGCCGCCCGCGTGATCCGGGCCCCGCGTGGAAGCCAGCTCAGCGCAAAATCATGGCTGACTGAAGCCCCGCTGCGCATGCTCATGAACAACCTCGATCCCGAGGTCGCGGAAAAACCCGAAGAGCTGATTGTCTATGGCGGTATTGGCCGCGCCGCCCGCGACTGGCAGTGCTACGACAAGATCGTCGAAGTGCTGAAGGCGCTTAACGACGACGAAACGCTGCTCGTGCAGTCGGGCAAGCCGGTCGGCGTGTTCAAGACCCACTCCGACGCGCCGCGCGTGCTCATCGCCAATTCAAACCTCGTCCCGCATTGGGCCACTTGGGAACACTTCCATGAGCTCGATGCGAAGGGCCTGATGATGTACGGGCAAATGACCGCCGGCTCGTGGATCTACATCGGCAGCCAAGGCATCGTCCAGGGTACTTACGAGACCTTCGCCGAAGCGGGTCGGCAGCACTATGGCGGCAATCTGAGCGGGAAATGGATACTCACCGGCGGTCTAGGCGGCATGGGCGGCGCGCAGCCGCTCGCGGCGACCATGGCCGGTGCTTCCATGCTCGCCGTCGAATGCAATCCGAGTCGAATTCAGATGCGCCTCGACACCGGCTATCTCGACCGGCAAGCGGCGACGCTCGATAGCGCCCTGGCCATCATTCAGGAGGCGCACGCCAGCGGCCGCGCCGTCTCGGTCGGATTGCTTGGCAATGCGGCCGAAGTGTTTCCCGAGCTGGCCCGCCGCGCGCACGCCGGATACCGCAACGCCCGTCCTGACATGGTCACCGACCAGACCAGCGCGCACGATCCGCTCAACGGCTATCTCCCGGCGGGCTGGTCTCTTGAGGAGGCCGAGGCCCGTCGCGCCTTCGATCAGGCCGCGGTGGTGGACGCCGCGAAGGCATCGATGGCCGTGCAAGTACGCGCCATGCTGTCCTTCCACGAAATGGATGTGCCCACCTTCGACTACGGCAACAACATCCGGCAGATGGCTTTGGAGGCGGGTGTTGAAAACGCCTTCGACTTTCCCGGCTTCGTGCCCGCCTACATCCGTCCTCTCTTCTGCCGCGGCATCGGGCCTTTCCGCTGGGTCGCGCTGTCGGGCGATCCTCAGGATATCTACAAGACCGACGCCAAGATGAAGGAGATGTTTCCGAACGACGCGCATCTGCACACCTGGCTGGACATGGCGCGGACGCGTATCAAGTTCCAGGGATTGCCGGCGCGCATTTGCTGGATCGGTCTGGGCGACCGTGCGCGGGCCGGCCTCGCGTTCAACGAGATGGTCGCCAGCGGTGATCTGAAGGCCCCCATCGTTATCGGCCGCGACCACCTGGATTCAGGATCCGTGGCGAGCCCCAACCGCGAGACCGAAGGCATGCGCGATGGTTCCGACGCGGTCTCGGATTGGCCCTTCCTCAACGCGCTCCTCAACTGCGCCAGCGGCGCCACGTGGGTCAGCATTCATCATGGCGGCGGCGTGGGCATGGGGTTCTCGCAGCATGCCGGCATGGTGATCGTCTGCGATGGAACATCAGCCGCCGCCAAGCGCATCGAGCGCGTGCTGACCAATGACCCGGCGAGCGGCGTGATGAGGCACGCGGATGCGGGCTACGACGACGCGGTCCGGTGCGCGAGGGAGCAAGGGCTGCTCCTGCCGATGGCCAATCGGGAATGACCGCCAGCCTTGCCGGGGCTGGAGTGCCACGCGCGGGGCGTCTGCGCATTGCCGTTCTGTCATGAAAACCGAAATAACGATCGTCGCCGGCAAACTTTCGCTGCGCACGCTGCGCCAGATCGCTTCCGGCGGCGTTCTCGTTGTTCTCGATTCGAGGACGCTGCCCGCCATCCGCGCTTCGAGGAGTGCCGTGCAAAGGGCCGTCGATCACGGCGCTCCCGCCTACGGCATCAATACGGGTTTCGGCAAGCTGGCCAAGACGCACATTGCCCACGATCAACTGGAGCGGCTGCAAATCAATCTCGTCCGCTCGCACGCCGTGGGCACCGGAGGCTTGCTGGACGATGCAACCGTACGCCTTACTCTCGTGCTCAAGGCCGCGAGCCTCGCGCGCGGTTATTCCGGCGTGCGGCCCGAAGTGATCGAAGCCTTGCTCGCGCTCTATAACGCCGACGTTTTGCCATCGATACCGTCAAAGGGTTCGGTCGGCGCCTCGGGCGATCTGGCGCCGCTTGCGCACATGAGCCTGGCGCTCATGGGGGAAGGCGAAGTATCGATCGACGGCGCGGTTGCGGCAGGTGAAGGGCTACGCCGTTCGGGACTCTCACCGATGTCGCTCGCCGCCAAGGAAGGGCTCGCGCTGTTGAATGGCACCCAGGTTTCGACCGCGCTGGCGCTCAATGCGCTCTTCGAGGCGGAGGATATTTTTGCCGCGGCGGTGGTGACCGGCGCGTTGTCCGTCGACGCCGCCAAGGGAAGCGATGCGCCGTTCGACGTCCGCATCCAGGAAGTTCGCGGCCAGCCGGGACAGATCGACGTGGCAGCGAAGTATCGCACATTGCTTGCGGGCAGCGAGATCCGCCGCTCGCATCTGGTGAACGACGATCGCGTACAGGATCCTTACAGCCTGCGTTGCCAGCCGCAGGTGATGGGGGCGTGCCTCGACCTTATCCGCAACGTTGCCGCGACCCTAATCATCGAGGCAAATGCGGTAACTGACAATCCCCTGGTTTTCGCGGATTCCGGCGTGGTGCTTTCCGGCGGAAATTTCCACGGGGAACCCGTCGCGCTCGCCGCCGACGTCCTGGCGCTGGCCATAGCGGAAATAGGATCCTTGTCGGAGCGACGAATCGCATTGTTGATCGACGCGACGCTCTCGGGCTTGCCGCCGTTCCTGGTTCCCGAGCCGGGCATCAACTCCGGCTTCATGATGGCGCACGTTACGGCGGCCGCACTCGCGTCGGAAAACAAGTCGCTCGCGCATCCGGCCAGCGTCGACAGCTTGCCCACTTCCGCCAACCAGGAAGATCACGTCAGCATGTCGACTTTCGCTGCGCGGCGACTCGGCGAAATGGCGGAGAACACCCGCACCATCGTTGCCATCGAGCTGCTCGCCGCGGCGCAAGGCATCGACTTTCACGCGCCACTCAAGACTTCGGAAAAGCTCCAGGCGGTGCATGGTGCGGTACGCGAGCGGGTGGCCTTCTACGCCGAGGATCGCTGCTTTGCGCCGGACATCGCCGCGATCAGCGATTTCATCGCCAGCGGCACGCTGACGGAAGAGATCGCCGCGGTGTTGCCGTCCTGGAACGGTTGACGACGCATTTCCATGCCGCGACGGTACCTGGCTTCCAGCGCTCTGCTGCCTTCCGGTTGGGCGGAGCGCGTGCTCATCGTGGTGGGTGACGACGGAATGATCGCCAGCGTCGCAGCGAGCGAGGTCGGCGCCAGCGATGCCGAACGACTGAACGGACCCGTCATTCCCGGCATACCGAACCTGCACTCGCATGCCTTCCAGCGGGCGATGGCCGGTCTCAACCAGAAGGCGGGTCCCGAAGGGGACAGCTTCTGGGCGTGGCGAGAGCTGATGTATCGCTTCCTGGCGCGCCTCACGCCCGACGATGTCGAGGCGATCGCGACACAGCTTTACATCGAAATGCTCGAGGCGGGCTATACCTCCGTGGCCGAATTTCATTACCTGCATCACGACCCGGCGGGCGAGCCATACGCCAATGCCGTGGAGATGGCGGAACGTATCTGCGCCGCGGCCATCACGGCGGGAATCGGGCTCACGCTGCTTCCCGTTTTCTATGCTCACAGCCATTTTGGCGGGCTCGCGCCCGCTCCCGGCCAGCGCCGGTTCATCACCGATACCGATTGCTTCGCGCGCATGCTCGACACCCTTGGCCCGCCGCTGCACGAGCATCCGATGCAGCGCCTCGGAGTGGCACCGCACTCGCTTCGAGCTGTCGCGCCCGACGAGCTGCAACGCGTGCTGGAACACTGCGTCAGTCTGGACGATGCCATGCCGGTCCACATCCATGCCGCGGAACAACGGAGGGAAGTGGACGATTGCATCGCCTGGTCAGGCACCCGGCCCGTGCAATGGCTGCTCGACAACGTTGTGTTGAATGAACGCTGGTGCGTCATCCACGCCACGCACATGGATGAGACTGAAACGGTGGCATTGGCGCGCTCCAAAGCCGTTGCCGGTCTATGTCCGACAACCGAAGGCGACTTGGGCGACGGCCTGTTCAACGCGAAGACCTATCTCGCACACCATGGCCGTTTCGGGATCGGCGGCGACAGCCATGTGAGCGTCGATCCGTTTCTGGAATTGCGCCTTTTTGAATACGGCCAGCGGATGACCTGCCAGCAGCGCAATGTCTTCGGCCTCGCACGCGCGGAATCGTTCGCCGGCCGGCTCTATCGCGACGCTTGCAGGGGCGGAGCACAGGCGCTGGGACAGCGTATCGGTGCCATCGCTGTCCACCATCGGGCCGACTGGATCGTTCTGGACGGGAACGATCTGGCAATCGCAGAGCGGCGGGGCGACGAACTGCTAGACAGTGCGATCTTCGGGCCCGTGAGGGCGCCCATATGCGACGTAATGGTTGGCGGGCAGTGGCGGGTGCGCGACGGCGCGCATTCGCGCTCCGAGCAGAGCGCAACAAGATACCGATCGACACTGAAACGCTTGTTGACGTGAACATCGACCCTGCCTGGGATGGGTTGTGGATCAACGTTCAGCTTGCGACCATGGACGAGGCTGCAGCCGCGGATGGCTACGGCACGATCCGCGACGGCGCGCTCGCGGCTCGTGACGGCCGCATCGCATGGGTCGGCCCGAGGCGCGATCTTCCTTTCGGATGGCGGGCAGAGGCGGAGCACGATGGCCGAGGTGCATGGCTCACCCCCGGGCTCATCGACTGCCACACTCATCTGGTCTATGC
>JALZAO010000046.1 GCA_030948305.1 Pseudomonadota bacterium | reverse complement strand
GATAAAATCGCCGGTGTCGATATGCGGCGTGTAGATCGGCTTGTGCTTGCCGCGCAGGCGATGCGCAATGCCGCTCGCCAGGCGCCCAAGCACCTTGTCATTGGCGTCTATGACGTACCAATCGCGTGTGACGTCCTGCGGCCTGGCGGAATAGGTTTTCATGGAAAAAGGACCCGTTCGGTCAAATTTTGCAAAGTCTTGGATAATAGTACGTTGCCGGAGGGTCTGTCAAACCGCGGCGGCACCGCTCGCATCCCCGGCGCGGCCGGTTTTCCGCCCCACTCCGGCAAAAAAGCGCGGCCTTGGGAGGCCGCGCGAGGATTCCACCATAGGAGGAGAATGGAGGAATATGTCCGCGATGGGAAAGGAGGAGGATCCCGGACCGTGGACGCAAAAATAATCGCATAGTGCACTGCACAAGGCAAGGATTTTTTGCATTGCACCATATTGGTTTCTCTATGACGCACCTGGTGCATTAAGGAAGTTAGCGAGTGCTTGCATTCAGCTCGGAGCGGAAAAGTTGAGAGCAACGGCGAAGTGGATCGACGGCGTGAGCTTTGTCGCCGAGACGGGCAGTGGCCACGCGCTTGTCGTAGACGGCGCGGTGGAAGCGGGGGGACGCAATCTCGGCCCGCGACCGATGGAGCTGGTCCTGGCCGGAACGGCGGCATGCACTGCGTTCGACGTGGTGTGGATCCTGAACAAGGCGCGGCAGCCGATCACTGACTGCGTCGTGGACGCGGAAGCCGAGCGCGCGACCGAGGACCCCAAGGTATTCACCCGCATCCACCTCTCCTATCGCATCCGCGGTCAGGGTCTCAATCGGGCGCAGGTCGAGCGGGCAGTGAAGCTTTCCAAGGAAAAATACTGTTCCGCGACGCTGATGCTGGCCAAGACCGCGGAAATTACCTTCGAAATCGCGATCGAGGATCCGTCCGCCCCTAGCGCAACAAGCGAATGAGGCTGGAGGTGTCCCATCGAGCGCCTCCCTGCGACTGGATCCGCGCATAGAACTGGTCGACGAGCGCGGTGACGGGCAGCGCCGCACCGTTGGCACGCGCTTCGCCCAGGCAGATGGAAAGATCCTTGCGCATCCAGTCGACGGCGAAGCCGAAGTTGAACTGATCGGCGGCCATCGTCTTGCCGCGATTGTCCATCTGCCAGGATTGCGCCGCGCCCTTGCCGATGACGTCGAGCACTCCCTGGACGTCGAGACCGGCTCGGGCGGCGAAGTTGATCCCCTCGGAAAGCGCCTGAATCATTCCCGCGATACAGATCTGGTTGACCATCTTGGTGAGCTGCCCGGAGCCCGGGCCGCCCATAAGCGTCACCGCCTTCGCATAGGTGGCCAGCACCGGCTCGGCGATGGCGAAGCTGTCCGCGTCGCCGCCCACCATGACGGTCAGCTTGCCGTTCTCCGCGCCCGCCTGCCCGCCGGAGACCGGCGCGTCGAGAAAGCCGATGCCACGGGCCGACGCCGCTTGATGAACCTCGCGCGCGACCGTTGCCGACGCCGTGGTGTGGTCGACGAGAATGCTGCCCCGATGCATCGCCGCCACCGCGCCGCCGGGGCCCAGCGCCACCGCGCGCACGTCGTCGTCATTGCCGACGCACATCATGACCATGCTGGCGCCCGCGACCGCTGCCGCAGGCGTCGGCGCGGATGCGCACTTTTGGGAAGACGTCGTGCTCGCGAGCCACTTCTCGGCTCGGGCCGCGGTGCGGTTGTAGACCGTGACAGAATGTCCGGCGCGCGCGAGGTGTCCCGCCATGGGAAAGCCCATCACGCCCAGACCGAGGAACGCAAGCTTGCGCGTCTCCATGGTTGCTCCTTGATCGATGAATGCTTTTTGGCGCCGGGGGCGCCAACTGAATTGACAACGGACGACTGGGCGAGTCAGCGGGGGACCAGCGCCGCGCGCGCGGCGCGGATCGCGCTTCGAACCTGTTCGGGTGCGGTGCCTCCGGCTCGATTCCGGCTCGCCACCGAGCCGTCGAGGGTAAGCACGCCATAGACGTCATTACCGATCAACGGTGAAAAACGCTGCAATACATCCAGCGGCAATTGCGCAAGATCGACGTGACCGGCTTCCGCGTGACGCACCGCCTGCGCCACTGCTTCGTGCGCGTCGCGAAACGCAACGCCTTTACGGACCAGATAATCGGCGAGGTCGGTCGCCGTCGCGAATCCCGTTCCCGCTGCGGTGCGCATGCGCACCGCATCGACCTCGATTCCTTCGGCGACCAGGTCGGTGAGGATGATGAGCGTCGGCAGCAGCGTGTCGACGATGTCGAACACCGGCTCCTTGTCTTCCTGGTTGTCCTTGTTGTACGCCAGCGGTTGGGCTTTCATGATCGTCAGCAGCGCTACCAAGTCGCCGAAAACGCGTCCGCTTTTTCCGCGCACCAGCTCCGGCACGTCGGGATTCTTTTTCTGCGGCATGATCGAGCTGCCGGTGCAGAAACGGTCGGCCAGGCGGATGAAGCCGAAGCCAGGGCTAGACCAGAGGATCAACTCTTCCGCGAATCGCGAAAGGTGCACCATCGTCAGAGCCGCCGCCGCGGCGAATTCGATCGCGAAATCGCGATCGGAAACCGCGTCGAGCGAGTTTTCGCACAAGCCGTCGAAGCCCAACTCGCGCGCAATCCGGTCGCGGTCGATCGGAAAGCCCGTTCCCGCGAGCGCCGCACTCCCCAGAGGCAGGCGGTTGACGCGTGCCCGGCAATCGCCGAAACGCTCGGCGTCCCTCGAGAGCATCGCATCGTAGGCCATGAGATGGTGGCCGAAGGTCACCGGCTGCGCGACCTGAAGATGGGTGAAGCCCGGCATGACGGTCGCAGCGTGTGCATCGGCCAGATCGAGCAGCGCATGTCGGAAGGCAATGATGCGCGCTGCGACGTCGTCAATCGCGGAGCGCACGTACAGTCTCATGTCGGTCGCGACTTGATCATTGCGCGAACGGCCGGTGTGCAAGCGCTTGCCGGCGTCACCGATCAGTGCGATCAGTCGTTTCTCGATATTGACATGTACGTCCTCGAAGTCGCGTGACCAGACGAATTCGGATCGCTCGACCTCGCCTCGGATCGTGGCTAATCCGCGTTCGATTGCCGCGAGGTCCTCGGCGCTCAGCACGCCGATCTGGCTGAGCATGCGAGCATGCGCGAGCGATCCCGCAATGTCGGCGTCCGCCAGGCGCTGATCGAAATCGACCGACGCGGTGAATTGCTTCACCAGCTCGGCCACCGGCTCGCTGAAACGGCCGGACCAGCCGCGGGCGGGGTCGGTGCGGGACTCTGATCTGTCTGCAGACATGGCTTGCCTCACGCGGACCTCTTGCCCACAATACGAAGCAGAAGTTACATCGCCTGGCGTTAATGATCCGGACCTGCTGCCGCGCGTCGCGACGCAATCTTCGTCACCGCGCGGGACGCGACGAATAATGCGCACAAGTATAAATCAAAACAGGAGCCCACTCTCGCTTCCCGAGCTGCGCAATCTGGGAACGATCCTGCGGATCCTGCTGCTGGTCAACGGGATCGTCATGATCGCGGCGTTTGTCCGCGAGGAGCGCGCGGCGGCGATCTCCGCCGCCTGGGGGCAGATGAGCGCGGCGGTCGAGCCGCACTTGCTGTTCGAGCTGCTCATTCTGTATTTGCTTGCTCCATGGCTGGAACGCGCGCCTTACGCCGTCGGGGCCGCTTCCGTTATGGCGTTGACGCTCGCGGTTGGGCTCGCTTACAACACCGCGCTCGCCGCGCTTTTTCCGGACATGACGACTGCAGCCATGCTGCGGCACGTGATGTTTTCGCTGTTGATCGCGGGCGTGCTGCTGTTCTACTTTCAGCTGCGCGCGAAAGCGCTTTCTCCCGCGATTACCGAAGCTCGGTTGCAGGCGCTCCAGGCACGCATCCGCCCGCATTTCCTGTTCAACAGCATCACCGCGGTGTTGTCGTTGATGCGCAGCGAGCCGCGGCGCGCCGAAACGGCGCTTGAAGACCTGGCCGATCTGTTCCGCGTACTGATGCGCGATAACCGCCAACTCGCACCGCTCTCCGACGAGGTCGAGCTGTGCCGGCAATACCTCGACCTGGAAAAGCTGCGTCTCGGCGATCGCCTTACCATCGAATGGCACATCGACAACATGCCCGGAGACGCGCAGGTGCCGCCGCTGTTGCTGCAGCCGCTGCTCGAAAACGCCGTCTACCACGGTATCGAGGCGTCTAGCGTTCCCGGGGTCATCGCGATTAACATCTTTCTGCGCCGCGGCGAAGTCCATGCGATCCTTCGCAACCCGTATAAGATGAGCGACAGCAGTCACGGCGGCAACAAGATGGCGCTTGCCAACATTCGCGAGCGGCTCGCGCTTCATTTCGATGCCGAGGCGAGCCTGCAAAGCAAGGCAAACCGCGACAGCTACGAAGTGCACATTCGCATGCCGTATCGTACGTACGTGGAATTGGGAGACGCGCATGACTGAAGCACCGCTGAGGATTGTGCTGGTCGATGACGAGGCCCCTGCCCGCAGGCGCTTGCGTGAGTTGCTCGACGACTGCACCGGCGCGCTCCCGCTGATGGTGGTCGGCGAAGCCGGCAGCGGGCGCGAGGCACTGCATCTGCTCGGCACGACGCCCGCGGACCTGGTGCTTACCGACATTCACATGCCCGACATGGACGGAATCGAGCTCGCGCGCCATGTGCTGAAGCTGCCGCTTCCGCCAGTGCTGATCTTCACCACCGCGTACCACGAGCACGCCATCGCCGCGTTCGAAGTGCACGCCATCGATTATCTGGTGAAGCCGGTTCGCGTGCAGCGCCTCCTCAGCGCGTTGCAGAAGGTGCCCCGACTCAAACCGCTTTCCGACACCAAGCTCAACCGATTGCCGGCTGCCGCGCGCCGCTTTCTGTCGGTGACCGAGCGATCGCGGGTGGTGCTCGTTCCAATCGACGAAATCGTCTACCTCAAGGCGGAGCTCAAATACATCACGATACGCACCGCCGACCGGGAGTTTCTTCTCGAGGAATCGCTCACCCGGCTGGAAGAGGAATTCGGCCCGCGCTTCGTGCGCGTGCACCGCAATTGTCTGGTCGCGCGCGAGGCCATACGCGGCTTCGAACGGCGGGTGAGCGCCGATGGCGACGCCCATTGGGAAGTGATGTTGCGCGGCGTGACCGAGGCTCTTCCGGTGTCGCGCCGTCAGCAGTTCATCGTCCGCGAGATCGGCCGCGACGCTTCAGCGTGAGCGCCTGCCGTGCGCTCACCGCCGGGCGCGGCCGGCGCGGTCCCGCGCGCCAGGTTAAACTTCGCGCTTTTCCGGCGTCCCCCGCTCACTCACCATGCCTCCACGCACGCTGATCTGCGGCTCGCTCGCGGTCGACACCATCACGGTGTTTCCAGACCGCTTTGCGCGCCACATCCTCCCCGAGCAGACGCACGTGCTATCGGTATCGTTTCAAATCACCGAAATGCGCCGCGAGTGGGGCGGCTGCGCGGGCAACATCGCCTATAACCTGAAAGGCCTGGGCGGCGATCCGGTGGTGATGGCGACAGTAGGAGACGACGGCGGTGCCTACATCGAGCGCCTGTCTTCGTTCGGCATCGCGACCGACGCGGTGCGCACCGTAGCCGGGACATTCACCGCGCAGGCCTACATCATCACCGACCTCGACGACAACCAGATCACCGCGTTTCATCCGGGGGCGATGAACCAGGCGCACATGAATCATGTATCCGATGTCGAGCGAATCGGGCTCGGCATCGTCGCACCCGACGGTCGCGACGGCATGGCCGCGCACGTGCGCGAATTTGCGGCTGCCCGCATTCCCTTTGTGTTCGATCCGGGGCAGGGTCTGCCGCTCTTCTCGGGCGCGGAGTTGATCGAAATGATCGATTGCGCGGATTACGTGGCGGTGAACGATTACGAGGCGCGCATGCTCGCCGAGCGAACCGGCCTGTCCGAAAAGGAAATCGCCGGGCGCGTCGATGCGATGATCGTGACGCTTGGCGCCGACGGCTCACGCATTCGTGCCGGCGGGACCGTGGTCGAGATACCTACATTGGCGCCGACGGCGCTGGTCGACCCCACCGGTTGTGGCGACGCATACCGTGCAGGCCTTCTCTACGGCATCGGGCAAGGCTGGGACTGGGACCGCACCGGCAGGCTCGCGTCGCTGCTCGGCTCGCTCAAAATCGCGTCGCGGGGCGGCCAGAATCATGTTGTCGACCGCGACGCGTTGGCGGCGACTTATCATAGGCATTATGGCCATCATCTCTGGTGACGTGCCGCCCATCTGCCGCTGGCACCGCTTGCCTCGCTTCGGGCAGGGTGATGCGCTTTTCGTCCGCTCACAAGCGCATGTCCGGTCCGTCCCAGCCTAGCCCCGCCGATCGCACGCCCTTGCCCATGCGCGTCTATCGTTACGCGCGGGTGAGCTTGCACGTATTTCAGGGGATCGCGACCACCGCGTTCGTGTTCCCGATGATCGGACTTCCGCGACGGCAGGCTCTGATCCGGCGGTGGAGCGAGCGTCTGCTCCGGATCATGCACGTCGAGGCGCGGGTGCATGGGCTGCCGGCCGCCGGATTGCCGGGCAACATGCTCATCGTCGCCAATCACATCTCGTGGCTGGATATTTTCGTGCTCAATACGGTTCAGCCCGCGAGGTTCATCGCCAAGGCGGAACTGAAGCGGTGGCCGCTCGTCGGCCTGATGATCGCCGGGTGCGGAACGCTTTTCATCGAGCGTGAGCGGCGGCGCGATGCGCATCGCGTTAACGATCACGCACGCGAAGTTCTTGCCGCGGGGGACACCATCGCCATTTTTCCCGAAGGCACCACGACCGACGGCACGACATTGCTTCCATTTCACGGCTCGCTGCTGCAGCCGGTGATCGACGCACAGGGACACCTCCAGCCGATCGCCATCCGTTACCTGAAACGCGACGGCACGACCAACGACGCGCCCGCGTACGTCGGCGAGACGTCGTTCATGGGCTCCTTCTGGCGCGTGCTCGGAGAGCGCGCGATGGTCGTCGAAATGACGCTGGTAACGGCGCTGGCGGCACACGCACGGCATCGGCGCGAACTGTCGCGCGAGGCCGAGCAGGCTATCCGTGTGGCTTTAGGCTTGAGCGTCCAGGCACCTGGAACAGCCGGCGATCGTCAAGCCTGAGCGCGGTCAGCGTGCCGCCCCACAGGCAGCCGGAGTCGAGCATCAGTACATTGGGCGCGAGCATCAGGTCGATGGTCGACCAATGTCCGCACAGAATCGTGATGCCGGCGGACTTGCGCTCGGCATGCAAGAACCACGCCGCATAGCCCTCGGGTGTGTGCGCGATGCCGCGCTTCTCGGCCAGCTGCATGGTGTCGTCGGCGGCGCAAAATCGCAGCCGCGTGCACGCGTTGACGATGACGCGAAGCCTGTCATAGCCGGATAGCGCTGCGTCCCAGCGCGCGGGCTGATCGCCGTAGAGGTGGCGCAGGAAATCGTCGTGCTCGGGTGAGTCGAGCATGGCTTCGACTTCCCTCGACAGCATCTCCGCGGTCGCCGGCGTCCACGACGGCAGCAGGCCGGCGTGGACGAGCAGCAAGTCGCCGTCGCGCGCGACCAGGGGACGCGCTCGCAGCCACGCCAGGAGCTCATCGCGGTCGGGCGCGTCGAGAATGCCGCCGAGCGTGTCCTGCCGGTGCGCGCCTCGATGCCCTGCCGCGACGGTCAGCAAATGCAGATCGTGATTGCCGAGCACGGTAACGGCCGCAGAGCCCAGACCCTTGACCAAACGCAACACAGCGAGCGAATCCGGACCGCGATTGACAAGATCGCCGACCAACCATAGCAAGTCGTGCGCCGGGTCGAATGCGATTACGTCGAGCAGTTGCTGGAATTCGGCGTGGCATCCCTGGATGTCGCCGATGGCGTAGTGGCTCATGGCCGGAGCGAAACTCGGCGCGCTGTCAAGCGGCACGCGTTGTTAGAATCGACGTCATTCTAGCCTGCCCTATGAAATTCCCGCTCAACGAACCGCAGCGCGCCGCGGTACGATATCTCGACGGCCCGCTGCTCGTGCTCGCCGGCGCCGGCAGCGGCAAGACGCGCGTGATCACCGCCAAGATCGCGCATTTGATCGACCGCGGGTTCGATCCTGCGCACATCGCGGCGATCACTTTCACCAACAAGGCCGCGCGCGAAATGCGCGAGCGCGCGCTACGGCTGCTGCCGAAGCGGGATGACGCCGAAGTGCCCACCATCTGCACTTTTCATTCGCTGGGGCTGAAGATCCTGCGGACCGAGGCGGCGGCCCTGGGGCTGTCGAAGCGCTTTTCGATTCTCGACCCGGGCGACATCGAGGGCATCGTCTCGGAGCTCTTGGAGACGACCGACCGGGCGCGTGCACGCGCCGCGCAGTGGCGCATCAGCGCCTGGAAAAATTCGCTGGTCGCACCCTGCGAGGCGCTCGCCACCGCGGCTAGCGATGCCGAAATCGCAGCCGCGCATGCCTATCAGCGCTACGACGAAACGCTGCGCTCCTATCAGGCGGTGGATTTCGATGATCTGATCGCGATGCCGCTTGCGTCGCTCGAGCGCGACGGCGCTGCCGCCGAACGATGGCGCGAGCGGCTCTCCTATCTGCTGATCGACGAGTATCAGGACACCAATCCTGTCCAGTATCGCCTGCTAAAGGTGCTGGCAGGCACGCGCGCGGCATTTACCGCGGTGGGCGACGACGATCAGGCAATCTATGGCTGGCGCGGCGCGACGGTCGAGAACCTGCGGCAATTGCCACGCGATTTCGATTCGCTCAAGGTCATCAAGCTCGAGCAGAATTATCGCTCCGACGTGCGCATCCTGCGCTCGGCAAACGCGCTGATCGCCAACAATGTAAAAC
>JALZAO010000348.1 GCA_030948305.1 Pseudomonadota bacterium | reverse complement strand
CGCTTGTCGCCGCCTGCATAACGAAAAGCTAACCGCGCGAAACGCCAGCGATTGCTGCCGCTCGCCACGTCCAGGTGGTCGACGGACGCGCGCTGCACGGCGATCGACCATGGCAACGCCAGTGAAGGGGGCGGCGCGTTGACGCCGTCACCGGGTTTGACTTCCAGCGTGATTTGCGACGCGCTCAAGGAATCGATCACCACGCTGCGCGAAAAGAGCGCGCGCGGTGACCACATGAATTCAACGTTTTCGGCAACGAAAACCAGGTCCTTGTCGGCGTAGCTCAGCCGCGCAATGCGCGTCGTGCCGGCAAGCGAACCGGTCGCTCCCTCGAGCTTCAGTTTTCCTGCGGTGCGCGAATGGGCCTCTTCGACGGCCCAGCGCAGTCCGGACTCGCTCGACAGGAACCATATCGCGCCGCCGATCAGCAAGCCGGTCAACAGCGCGAGCGCTGCGAGCCCGGCAATAATCGCGACCATGCCGCGGCGAGCAGTCATCAGAACAAGAGTCCTACCGATAAGTGCACGCGCACGGTTTTTGTCTCTTCGCCGTAGGCCAAGTCGAGACGAAAGGGGCCGATCGGGGTACGCAGCCGTCCACCCACGCCATAGCCGTACACGGGCTTGAGATCGCGTACGCGATCCGCCGCGTTGCCGGCGTCGACGAATACCGCGATTCCCCACGAAGGCTCGATCCAGCGCACGACTTCAGCGCCCGCCAGAGCATAGTAGCGCCCGACGACGGTGGCATCGCCGACGCGCGGCCCGAGGCTCTGAAAGGCGTAACCGCGCACCGTGGTGTCGCCCCCGGTGCGAAACAAGAGTGGCGCCGGTATGCCGTCCGACGTCGACGCGACAACGGCCCCGGCTTCCGCGCGAAGCGCGAGCTGAGTCTTGATGTCGAAAGGAATCCATCCCGCGAGCTGCGCGATACCGCGGCCGAAGCCGCGCGTGGACACCGCCGGCGGGCCGCCACCCAGTTGCGCGCTGAAAGCGTATCCCTGCGTTGGCGCCAGCAGATCGTCAACGCGACGCCACGCGTGACCCACCTCGGCGTATAACGCATGCGAATGCTCCAGCACGACGTTGGGTGGCTGCTGTCGCGAGACATAATAGAACGTCGAATAAGTGGTCTGGTTGCGCGCATCGGCAGTCCGTCGCGTCCATCCGAAGGCAATATCCTTGGTGGTGAGACCCGAGATATCGGTGTGATCGAGCTTGGCGATGAACGAGTCGGTGTACGCCGGCGTTCGCGGAGCCAGCGTGAACTTCACGGTCGCTTGCTGTTCCTTCGAGTCGACCCGCAGATCGCTTCGAAACTGCAGGCCGCGGCCGTCGAGGTTGACGTTGTCGAAGCTCAACTGTGCCCGATAGAGCACGTCGGTCGCGAAGCCGACACCGCCGCTGAATTTTTTAGTAGGCGCTTCGATCACCGTGACCTTGACCGGAGCGCTGTCGGCACTTGCCGGTTCCGGCGCGAGCGTGGCCTGCGCGCTGGCGAAATAACCGGTCGCGTTCAGGCGGCGCACAAATTCGTTGAGCACCTCGGTGCTGTACCAGTCGCCCGCGGCAAAGGTTGTCAGGTTGAGAACGGTCGTGTCGTCATATTTTTCGAGGCCCGATATCTCGAGCGCGCCGAAACGAAAAGGCGGACCACTGTCGATGGTCACACGAAGACGCGCCGCGTGAGTTTCGGGGTCGATGTCGGCTTCGCTACTGATCAGCCTTGTCGCGGCATAACGGCTGGCGGCGAGCGTTTGCACGGCGGCTGCTTTCGCCGCCGACCAGTCGGCCTGCCTGAAGGTGGCACCTTCAGGCAGCAACCACTTGCCTTGCATAGCCGAGACGGCGTCGGCGCCGCCGGCCGCCTCGGTCACCGCACCGGTCACTGCGATGGACACCTCGACGACCCGTGTCGGCTCACCGGGCTCGACATGGATGCGCACCGTCGGCGGCTTGGTGGTGTCGTCCAGCACGCCGCTCACGACGGGCGTGAAGTAGCCCTGCGCTTCTGCCGCGTCGCGGGCCTGCGCCTTGGCATCGGCGATCAGAAGCTCGAGCAGCTCCGGCGTCAGTCCGGCGTAACTTTGCCATCGCACCAGATCGAGACTGCGTTCCACCGCGCCTTTGACCGACGAAGGAGCGTCGATCTCGACGCGGTAACGCACCGCGTCGTCGGCATCGGCCCTCGCGGGAAGCGCGGTGAAAAAAGCGAACGACGCAAGCGCGAACCGGGCAAGTGCCAGGTTTTGTTTGCCCACAAAGGACGACGGGGTTCGGTGCAAGCGGCGCGGTAGGGTCACTGGGCTTCGACGACGGGCGGCGCCTGCTTGGGGCAGACGCTCGCGGATGATCGATGCGCAGGAT
>JALZAO010000347.1 GCA_030948305.1 Pseudomonadota bacterium | reverse complement strand
AACTGCCTCGCCGAACCTCGCCGAGCCTCACATGGCCGACACGCGCACACCAAACCCGAAGGAGCCATTTCAACATGTCCACGATCGAGTCGGTATCGCACGAAAAGCGCGTGTTCGCCCCGCCGGCTGAATTTGCCGCGCAGGCAAACGTCTCCAAGGCCGACCTCGACCGTCTCAACGCCGAGGCCGCATCGGATTACGAGGGCTTTTGGGCGAGGCTCGCGCGCGAGACGCTGGCGTGGCACAAGCCGTTTGGCAAAGTGCTCGACGAATCCAACGCGCCGTTCTACAAATGGTTCGAGGACGGGCAGCTCAATGTCTCGTACAACTGTCTCGATCGCAACCTGGAAAACGGCAATGCGGACAAGATCGCGATCATCTTCGAGGCCGACGATGGCACGGTCACCCGCATTACCTACCAGGATCTCTACCATCGTGTATGCCGTTTCGCCAATGCGCTGAAATCGCGCGGCGTCAAGAAAGGCGACCGCGTCATCATCTACATGCCGATGTCGCTCGAAGGCGTGGTCGCGATGCAGGCATGCGCCCGGATCGGCGCGACCCATTCGGTCGTGTTCGGAGGCTTCTCGGCGAAGTCGCTGCACGAGCGCATCATCGACGCCGGAGCGGTGGCGGTCATCACCGCCGACGAGCAGGCGCGCGGCGGCAAGTCGCTGCCCCTGAAGGCGATCGTCGACGAGGCGCTCGTGCTTGGGGGCTGCGAGGCGATTCGCAGCGTGATCGTTTACAAGCGAACCGGCGGCAAAGTCGCATTCGTAGCGCCTCGGGACTTGTGGATGCACGAGCTTGTCGCGCAACAAGCCGACACCTGCGCGCCGGAGTGGGTGGGTGCCGAGCATCCGCTGTTCATTCTCTATACGTCGGGGTCGACCGGCACGCCGAAGGGCGTCCAACACAGTTCCGCGGGGTACCTGCTGTGGGCGATGCTGACGATGCGCTGGACCTTCGACATCAAGCCTACGGATGTTTTCTGGTGCACTGCCGACATCGGCTGGGTTACCGGACATACGTACATTACCTACGGACCGCTCGCCGTCGGCGCGACCGAGGTCATTTTCGAGGGGATACCGACGTTTCCCGATGCCGGACGTTTCTGGCAAACGATACAGAAGCACAAGGTCAACGTCTTCTACACCGCGCCGACCGCGATCCGCTCGCTGATCAAGGCTTGCGACATCAACCCTCAGACCGCGCCGAAAAAATACGATCTGTCGTCGCTGCGACTGCTCGGCAGCGTCGGCGAGCCGATCAACCCCGAGGCGTGGATGTGGTACCACGAGAACGTTGGCGGAGGGCGCTGCCCGATCGTCGACACCTGGTGGCAGACCGAAACCGGCGGCCATATGATCACGCCGCTTCCCGGGGTGACGCCGCTCGTGCCCGGCTCCTGCACCTTGCCCTTGCCCGGGATCATCGCTGCCATCGTCGACGAGACGGGACACGACGTGGCCCACGGACACGGCGGCATACTGGTCATCAAGCGGCCGTGGCCGGCGATGATACGTACCATCTGGGGCGACGCGGAGCGCTACAAGAAGTCGTACTACCCGGAAGAGCTCGGCGGTAAGCTTTATCTCGCGGGCGACGGATCGGTGCGTGACAAGGAAACCGGTTATTTCACCATCATGGGCCGCATCGACGACGTGCTCAACGTCTCCGGCCACCGCCTGGGCACTATGGAGATCGAATCGGCGCTGGTCGCAAATCCGATGGTCGCCGAAGCCGCCGTCGTCGGCCGTCCCGACGAGCTGACCGGAGAAGCGGTGTGCGCCTTCGTCGTGCTGAAGCAGGCGCGACCTACGGGCGCCGATGCAGAAAAGCTCGCCAAGCAGCTTCGCGATTGGGTCGGCAAGGAGATCGGGCCGATCGCCAAGCCCAAGGACATTCGCTTTGGCGACAATCTGCCGAAGACGCGTTCGGGCAAGATCATGCGCCGTCTGCTGCGCTCAATCGCCAAGGACGAAACCATCACCCAGGATATTTCGACGCTTGAAAATCCGGCGATACTCGAGCAGCTCAAACAGACGCTGTAATCACGGCGGGGCGCGCAAAGCGCTTTGGGCGATACTCGAAGCTCA
Source organism: Pseudomonadota bacterium (assembly GCA_030948305.1). Classification (GTDB taxonomy): domain Bacteria; phylum Pseudomonadota; class Gammaproteobacteria; order Burkholderiales; family Casimicrobiaceae; genus PALSA-1003. The sequence goes on along the minus strand of JALZAO010000347.1, from coordinate 270 downwards.
AGCAGGCGCTGTAGGCGCGGGCGCCAAAGCCGCCGGAGGAACGGTGTCGTGAAACGACTGCCGCTTCGCCAGCTTCTCCGCCAGCTTCAGTAGCGACGGATACTCGCCGCGCCAATCGATCGACGGATGGCGCAGATCGAGATAGGCGAGCGCGCAGCCGGTCGCGATGTCCGCCAGGGTATAGGCGTCGCCGCAGCACCATGGCTTGTCGCCGAGCTCGCTCGCGAATTCGGCGAGGCCGCGGTCGATCTTTTGCCGCTGGCGGTCGAG
>JALZAO010000346.1 GCA_030948305.1 Pseudomonadota bacterium | reverse complement strand
CGTGTGAGCCTGTATCTCTACTCGCTGGCGCCCGAGGTGAACGAGGATCGACTCACCGGCGAGTTCCGCGGCTTGTGCGAAAACTTCGTCAACCTGGCCGAGCGCGATGATCATTCCGCGGCGCGCGCGATCGCCGGCGATGAGATCGACGTGCTGGTCGATCTGATGGCCCACTCATCTTTTTCGCGCCCGGGCATCCTGCTGTGGAAGCCCGCACCGGTGATCATCACCCACCTCGGGTATCACGGTTGCGTGGGCTTGAGTCAGATCGACTTCAAGCTGACCGATGCGTTTGCCGATCTGCCGGATGCGGCTTCGTTTCAGATCGAGGCGCCGTTGTTGCTCGATTGCTGCGTGCTGCCGGTGCGGCGCGTCGGGCCGGTATCGGTGTCGGCATCGGCGCCCACGGCGAGGCGTGCCGAGCTTGGAGTCGCGGACTCTGGAATCGTTTTCGGCGCCTTTGTCAGCCTGCTCAAGCTCTCGCCGCGATGCCTCACGCTTTGGCGCGACATCCTGCAGCGTGTACCGCGGTCGCTGCTCGCATTTTCTCCCGGCAACGCGTCGGAGCAATCGCTGTATCGGCGGCGAGTGGCGGGTTTCGGCATCGATCCCGAGCGCGTCGTGTTCATACCGCAGGCCGCCGATGAGGCTAGCGACCGTGCACGCTATGAGCTCATCGACATTGTGCTCGATACCGTTCCCTATACCGGCGGAGACACCACCGCCGCGGCGCTGGACATGGGCGTACCGGTCGTCACCCGCGCCGGTGAGCGCCACGCGGAACGGATGTCCTTAAGCCTGCTCTCGCATCTCGGCGTCACCGACACCGTCGCGCACGGCGACGCGGAGTATGTCGAAATAGCCTGCAGGCTGGCGGACGACGCTGCCTGGCGCTCAGGGGTCGCGGCGAAAATCGTCGACAATTTTCGGCGCTCGGACATCGCCGATGCGCGGCGCTACGCGGCCTGTCTCGAGGATGCGTACGCGCGTGCGCTGGCAATCAAATCCGGCGCGGCCGCGTGATGGCGTTGAGCGGTCTCATGCACCTTCACATCCTCGGCATTTGCGGATCGTTCATGGGAGGCATCGCCGCGATCGCCAAGGCCGCCGGCCATACCGTGACCGGCTGCGACGCCAACGTCTATCCGCCGATGAGCGCGCAGCTCGAAGCGCTCGGCATTGCGCTTACCCAGGGTTACGACGCGTCGCAGCTCGACACCGTAGCCAAGGGCGCGGACGCGTTCGTCGTCGGCAACGCGATCTCGCGCGGCAATCCGCTGCTGGAAGCGATTCTCGACGGAGGCTTGCCGTACACCTCCGGACCGCAGTGGCTGGCGGAGAACGTGTTGCGCGACAAGTGGGTGCTCGCGGTAGCTGGAACGCACGGCAAGACGACCGCGACCGCGTTGCTGGCCTGGATTCTCGACCATGCGGGAATGAATCCCGGATTCCTTATCGGCGGTGTGGCGATCGACTTCGGTGTTTCGGCGCGCATGAACGACAGCACGTTTTTCGTCATCGAGGCTGATGAGTACGACACCGCATTCTGCGACAAGCGCTCCAAGTTCGTGCATTACCGGCCGCGAACGCTGATCCTCAACAATCTCGAATACGATCACGCCGACATATTTACCGATCTGGCAGCGATCGAGACCCAGTTCCACCACCTGGTGCGAACCGTGCCGCATCGCGGGCGACTGATCGTGAACGGCGGCGACGAAAATCTCGGACGGATGCTCGCGCGCGGTTGCTGGAGCGAAGTGGAGCGCTTCGGCGCTGCCGCGGCGACCGACACCGGGCCGGACTGGACTATCGCGGTCGACGGCACGATCAAGCTGGGCGGCGCGCCGCAGGGTCAACTGGCGCCGTTTTCGCTCATCGGCCGGCACAATCAGATGAACGCGCTCGCCGCCATTGCCGCCGCCCATCACGTTGGAGTGACGGTAGCTTCGAGTCTCGAGTCGCTGGCGGTCTTTCGCGGCATCAAGCGCCGGCTCGAGCTTCGCGGAACGGTTGGTGGCGTCGCGGTGTACGACGACTTTGCGCACCACCCGACTGCCATTGCCGCGACCATCGATGGCTTGCGTCGAGCCGTGGGAACCGGCCGCATTCTCGCCGTGCTCGAGCCGCGCACCAACACCATGAAGCTCGGAACCATCAAGTCGCTGTTGCCCGCGAGCCTCGCGGCGGCCGATCGCGTATTTTGCTACACCGCGAACCTGGGCTGGAACGCTGCCGCGGCGCTGGCGCCGCTCGGAGCTCGCGCGGAATTCCACGACGATCTCGCCGCGCTGGTCGAAGCGATCGCGCGCGCGACGCGACCCGGCGACCACGTGCTGATCATGAGCAACGGTGGATTCGGCGGCATA
>JALZAO010000345.1 GCA_030948305.1 Pseudomonadota bacterium | reverse complement strand
CCGACGCGCTGCCGCCTGCGTGGGAAGGCCGAGATATCGAACTGGTCGGCGTTGTCGATGATCTTCCGCAGCCGGCGGATCGCGGCACGCGCTTCGCGTTCTCGGTGGAAAGGATACTGACCCCAGATGCCGTGGTGCCTTCGCGCTTGTCGCTGGCCTGGTACAACGGGTGGCCTCGGGCTGGAGCAAGGGCGGGAGCAAAAGCGGAAGCAACAGCCGCGATCCCCGAGATTCATGCCGGCGAGCGCTGGGTCCTCACCGTGCGTCTCAAGCGGCCGCATGGCACGGTCAATCCGCATGGCTTCGACGTCGAGGCATGGCTGCTTCAAAACGAGTTTCGCGCGACCGGTTACGTGCGGGCGGACGATGACAATCATCGCGTCGACCAATTCGCCGCACGCGCCACCGACTATGTCGCACGCGCCCGCGAGTCGATACGCACGCGCATCTTGCGCTCGCTCGAGGGCCGCCGCTACGCGGGAGTCATCGCCGCACTGGCGATCGGCGACGAGCGCGCGATTCCCAATGAGCAGTGGCAATTGTTCAACCGCACGGGCATCGGCCACCTCATCTCGATCTCCGGGCTGCACATCACCTTTTTTGCGGCGCTGATCGGTGGCCTGGCGTACTGGTTATGGAAAATGAGCCACGCGCTGACCACGCGATTGCCGGCGCGTAAGGCCGCCGCAGTCGCGGGTGTGACCGCGGCGTTTATCTACGTGCTTCTGGCCGGCTTCGAAATTCCGGCGCAACGCACGCTCTACATGCTGACGATCGCGGCGATGGGGCTCTGGCTTGGCCGGCCCGGCAGCGCGTCGGTCGTATGGCTGTGGGCACTGGCGGTGGTCCTGGCGTGGGATCCTTGGGCAACGCTGACCCCCGGCTTCTGGCTCTCTTTCGGCGCGGTCGGATTGCTGCTCTACATCGGCGTGGGTCGCATCGGCGGCGCATCCAAGTGGCGCGAGGCGCTCAGAGCGCAAACGGCGATCACGCTCGGCCTCATACCGCTGATGCTGGTCCTGTTTCAGCAGATATCCCTTGTTTCTCCGCTGGCGAATGCGGTGGCGATTCCGGTGGTCACCTTCATCGTGGTGCCGCTGACGCTGGCATCGATCGTGGTGCCGTGGGATGTCCTGCTGATCATCGCCCATCAGACATTCGCATGGGTCGCGCTGCTCCTTGAATGGTTGAGCGCAATGCCGGCGGCGGTGTGGCAGCAGCACGCCCCCGGCATTTTCGCCGCCGTCGCCGGGATCCTCGGTGTGCTCTGGCTGCTCGCGCCTCGGGGCGTTCCGGGTCGCGCGCTCGGACTGATCTGGCTTGCACCGCTGTTTGTCATCGTTCCTCTGCTGCCGGCAATGGCGACCTTCAGCGTCACCGTGCTGGACGTCGGCCAGGGGCTCGCCGTGCTGGTGCAAACGCACGCTCACTCGCTCCTGTACGACACCGGTCCCCGTTTCAGCGAAACCGCCGACGCCGGCAATCGTATAGTCGCGCCGATGCTGCGCGCCAACGGCATTGCACGTCTCGACGGCCTTATCGTGAGTCATCAGGACAGCGATCACAGCGGCGGAGCGCTCTCGCTTCTGCAAACGGTTCCCGTGCAATGGGTTTCGTCGTCATTGAAGACCGATCACCCGATCGTGCGTGCGCGGGCAGAGCGTGGCGAGGCGGTGTGGCGTTGCCTTTCGGGTCAGACATGGACATGGGACGGTGTCGAGTTCGAGATGCTGCATCCCGTCGAGGCGAACTACGTCAACCCGAAGCTCAGGCCGAACGATCTCTCCTGCGTGCTGCGGGTGAGCAATGCTGCCGGAAGCGTGTTGTTGACGGGGGACATCGAGGCACGCACCGAGTCGGATCTTATCCGCCGCGAGCCGGCGCGACTGCGTTCCGATCTGCTGGTCGTCCCGCACCACGGCAGCCGGACCTCGTCGACGCCGGCGTTCATCGCGTCGGTGCGACCGGAGGTCGCCGCATTCACCCCGGGGTATCGCAACCGTTTCAATCATCCGCGGCCCGAGATCGTCGAGCGCTACGTCGCCGCCGGTGTGCACAACTATCGCACGGACTACGACGGAGCTCTCACCTTCACCTTCGCCGAGGGCTCATCGCGCGTTCCCCGCCGCGAGCGTGCCCACGACGCGCGCTATTGGCGTGACGCGCCGGTGGAAGGCGAGCTCGCGCCGCTCGATTAGCTTGGTGCTCGAGGGCGCGCGTGCGGGCTCTTAGTCGATTGGGCGTACTGCTGGCGATGATGCTTGCTGCGGCGGTCGCGGCCGAGGAGCGCTCAAGCGCGACACCTCAGCCGCTCAAGCTGTCGACCGCACAAGGCCCCGCGTATCCTCTTGGCAAAGCGGGCGAGATCTGGGCGACGCTCATA
>JALZAO010000045.1 GCA_030948305.1 Pseudomonadota bacterium | reverse complement strand
CGCCTGTTCGTGCTCACCACGCGCACCTCGGGGTGGTTCGTCGAGCGCGGGTTCGTCGAAAGCGATCCGGCGACGCTTCCCAAACAGAAGCGCGATCTCTACAACTGGCAGCGACGCTCGCTCGTTTATGAAAAGGCGATGGCCTGACACACCGCGCCCGCAGCTCCCTGGGCGTGCGATAATTTCCATCTCTCCTATCGCTTAAGAGGTTCTTGTCGATGGCACGCACCGTGAATTGCATCAAACTCGGCCGCGAAGCCGAGGGCCTGGACTTCCCTCCCTATCCGGGCGAGCTTGGCAAGCGCATTTTCGAAAACGTGTCCAAGGAAGCCTGGGCTCAGTGGCTGCGGCAGCAAACGATGCTGGTCAACGAAAATCGCCTGAGCCTGGCCGATCCGCGCGCCCGAAAATACCTGGCCGAGCAAATGGAACGCCATTTCTTCGGCGGCGGCGCCGATGTCGCTTCGGGGTACGTGCCGCCGAAGGATTGATGACGGCGATGGACGCGAGCGCGATCAGCCGTTATCCGGTTCCTACGCTCGCCGAGCTGCCGGCGGATATTCGCCAACGGATGCTCGAGGTGCAGGAAAAAGCCGGCTTCATCCCCAACGTCTTTCTGACTCTGGCTCACCGGCCGCACGAATTTCGTGCTTTTTTCGCCTATCACGACGCGTTGATGCTGCGCGAGTCCGGGCTTACCAAGGCCGAGCGCGAGATGATCGTCGTCGCGACCTCGGGCGCGAACGATTGCCTGTACTGCATCGTCGCGCACGGCGCGATCCTCCGCGTCTACGCCAAGAACCCGCTCGTCGCGGACCAAGTTGCGGTCAACTTCCGCAAGGCGGACATTACCGAGCGGCAGAAGGTGATGCTCCAGTTCGCGCTCAAGGTTGCGCTGCGATCGGTCGAGGTGGTCGACGCCGACTACGAGGCGCTCAAGGCTCACGGCTTCACCGACGAGGATATCTGGGACATCGGCGCGATCGCCGCGTTCTTCGCGCTTTCGAACCGCATGGCCGACCTCATCGGCATGCGTCCCAACGACGAGTTTTACCTCCTGGGACGCGTCGCTAAATCGGGGGGCAAACCGGCTTGAGTTGAGTAGTGGTTCGAGTGCGATCGGCGCCGTCGATTTTTTTGGCTGCCCTGTCAGCGCACGCCCTCCGGCACTATTCCGAAACAACTCGCGCGCCACCTGGGCGGCGCGCTCATCCTTCGTGCACGATCTGTCCCCCGACAAGAGTGTAGCGGACCTTGCCTTGGAGCTCGAGTCCTAGAAAGGGCGTGTTCTTGCCCTGGCTTTTGAGCGCGTCCGGGAGGACGGTCCAGCGTTGCTCGGGGTCGAAGACGCAGATGTCCGCGGCCGCACCGACTGCGAGCTGGCCCGCGTCGACGCCGAGAACGCGGGCGGGATCGGCAGTAACGCGGGCGAGCGCGCTCGCCAGCGGCACGCGATCTTCCCGTGCCCACTTCAGCGTCAAAGGCAACAGCAGTTCCAGCCCCGTCGCACCCGGCTCGGACTCGGCGAAGGGCAGCTGCTTGCCATCGTCGTCGACAGGCGTGTGGTCGGAGCAAAGCAGATCGATAGTGCCGTCGGCCAGCCCGGCGCGCAGCGCGTCGCGGTCGCGTACGCCGCGCAGGGGCGGTACCAGATGGCAATGCGCGTCGAACCAGCCGATGTCGGTGTCACACAGATGCAGGTGGTTAATGGCGACATCGCAGGTCACGCCGAGACCCTCGCGCTTGGCCTCGCGCACGCAGGCGACGCCTTCGTGCGTCGACAGCCGGGCCAGATGCACGCGTGAGCCCGTGACGCGAGCCAGGGCGAAGATGGTGCCGAGCGCGATCGTCTCGGCACAGGCTGGAATCGCCGGCAAACCCAGTCGCATCGCGACTTCGCCGTCGTGCGCAACGCCGCCCCTGGCAAGATGCGCGTCCTGCGGCCGCAGCCAAACCTGATAGCCGAACGTCGCGGCGTACTGCATCGCGCGCAGCAACACCTGCGTGTCGGCAAGCGGAGCGTCGGCGTGCGAAAAGGCGATGCAGCCGGCTTCGGCAAGCTCGCCCATTTCGGTAATGGTGTCGCCTGTAAGCCCGACCGTAAGCGCGCCGATCGGATACACGTGCGCCAGATTGAGCGAGCGAGCGCGGTGTTTCAGCATCTCGACCAGGCCTGGTTCGTCCAGCGGAGGGTCGGTGTCGGGCGGACAGGCAAGGCTCGTGACTCCGCCAGCGGTCGCCGCTTGCATTTCCGATTCGAGGGTCGCCTTGTATTCGAAGCCCGGCTCGCGCAGACGCGCGGAAATATCGATCAATCCAGGGCAAACGATCATGCCGCCGGCGTCGATCACCCGGTTGGCATGCCAAGCCGAAGGTGTGGTTCCGATCGCCGCGACCTTGCCCGCAGCGATATAAACGGAGGTTTTCCTGTCGATGCCGTGGCGCGGGTCGATCAGACGGCCGTTGACGATTTCGATCTTCATCGCGCTGGATGCTTCGCTAGCCGCCGGCCAGCATGCTCATCACCGCCATCCGTACGGCGATGCCGAAGGTCACCTGGGGAAGAATCACCGAGTGCTTGCCGTCGGCCACTGCGGAATCGATTTCGACGCCGCGGTTCATCGGTCCGGGATGCATGACGATGGCGTCGGGCTTGGCCAGCGCGAGCTTGTCGGCGGTGAGCCCGTAATGCTTGAAGAATTCGCCGGCCGACGGCAGCAGCGAGCCTCTCATGCGCTCGCTTTGAAGGCGAAGCATGACGATGACGTCGCATCCGGCGAGGCCGGCTCCCATGTCGTGAAAAACGCGCACACCCAACCTTTCGACAGCGGTCGGCAGCAGCGTCTGCGGGCCGATTGCCCGAACCTCGGGCACTCCCATCGTCGTAAGGCCGTGAATCAGCGAGCGGGCCACCCGCGAATGCAGAACGTCACCGACCACCGCCACCGTGAGCTCGCCGAACTCATGCTTGTAATGGCGGATCGTGAAAAGATCCAGCAGGCCCTGCGTCGGATGCGCGTGACGTCCATCGCCCGCGTTGATGACGTGGATATGATCGCGTTGCCGTGCCGACAGATGCTGCGCGATAAGATGTGGCGCGCCGCTTTGTGCGTGGCGCACGACGAACATGTCGGCGTTCATCGCGACCAGGTTGTCGATGGTGTCGAGCAGCGTCTCACCCTTACTCGTCGACGAAACTCCGACGTTGAGATTGATGACGTCGGCCGACAGGCGCTTGGCGGCGATCTCGAACGTCGTCCGCGTCCGCGTGCTGTTCTCGAAAAAGAGGTTGAATACCGTCTTGCCGCGCAGCAGCGGCACTTTCTTGACGTCGCGCTCGGCGATCGACACGAACGGGACGGCGGTGTCGAGAATGCGTTCGATGATCTCCGCCGGCATGCCTTCCAGCGTCAGCAGATGCTGCAGCGCGCCGTCGGCGTTGAGTTGCGGGTTAGGGTCTGTTCTAAGCACGCGGTTCGCTGGTCACGGGCTCGACCGAAAGCCCGAATCGATCGCCGTCACGGTTGAGAACGACCGAAAGCTCGCGCGCCACCGTGACGCGAGCGCCTACGTACGTGGCTTCGATCGGCAGCTCGCGGCCTCCGCGATCGACCAGCACCGCGAGCTCGATTTTTTCCGGCCGCCCATAGTCGAAGATCTCGTTGATCGCCGCGCGAACCGAGCGGCCGGTGTAGAGGACGTCGTCGATGAGCACGATGCGGCTTCCCTCCACCTCGAAAGGCAGCGTCGTCGTCGCGACCTTGGCGCGCAAACCTTTCTGACCGTAATCGTCGCGGTAGAAGGACACGTCGATGAAGCCGACCGGGTGCTCTCCCGGCAGGAGTGCGGCGAGCCGCTCGGCGAGCCAGGCGCCGCCGGAATAGATGCCAATCAGCTTGGCGTCCATCGCCACCGCGCCACGCATCTTGTCAAGCAGCGCGGCAAGCGCCTGTTCACCCTCAGGCAGACCCTCAGGCGACCCCTCGGTTGCCTTAGTCGGCGTCGCGTTGGTCAAAATAGCTCTGCAGGATGAGTTGTGCGGCAACCTGATCGCGTACGCCTTTGTGCGAGCGCGCTTTCAGTCCCGCATCGGACAGCGCGGCCGTGGCGGCGTGAGTCGTGAAGCGTTCGTCGACGAGCTCCGCCTTGAGACCGAAGCGGCCTTCGAGCTGCTGGGCGAATCGGCGCGCACGCGCGGTCAAGGCGTGCGCCTTGCCGTCGGCATGCAAAGGCAAGCCGACAATTAGTAGCGCGGGATGCCATTCGTCGATCAAGGATTTGATCGCCGCGAACCGGGGCTCGTTTTGCTCGGCCGCGATGGTTGCCAGAGGGTGCGCCAGCCCGATGACGCTCTCGCCTACCGCGACGCCGATGCGCCGGGTGCCGAAATCGAACGCGAGAATGGTCCCCGCGCGAGAGGCGCGGGAGGCTGCCGTCGCGACCACGCGTCACGCGTGCCCGACGGCGTCGGACAGTCTCGAAAAATCGATGCCCAGCAGTTTCATCGCCGCGGGCAGGCGGGTTTCGGCGGGCTCGGCGAAAAGCACGTCGCTGTCCGCTTCGACCGTAAGCCACGCATTCTGGCCGATTTCCTGCTCGAGCTGATCGGCCGACCATCCGGCGTATCCGAGCGAGATCAGCACATCCTCCGGGCCTTCGCCATGACCCACCGCCTCGAGAATGTCCTTCGACGTCGTCAGACCGAGATCATCGCTGATCGCCAGCGTCGATTGCCAGCTCCCGAGCGGGCGATGCAGGACAAAGCCGCGATCGATCTGCACCGGTCCGCCGTAATGAACACGCGCTTCACGCAGCTCGGAATCGCCCAGCGGAACGTTGATCTGCTCGAACAGCGAGGACAAGGTCATGTCGATCGGCTTGTTGATGACAATGCCGAGCGCGCCCTTGGCGTTGTGTTCGCAAACGTAGATCAGCGTTTGGGCAAAGTGCGGGTCCGCCATGCTGGGCATGGCAATGAGGAAGTGATGGGTCAGATTGACCCGGGAGTCGCCCATGACCGTAATTGTAAACGCCTTAAGGGCGCGGGCACAAATACCCGGGCGTCGATGGTGGCGCCGGCGCGACGCGAGCGACCCGGGAAACCGGCTTGCGCAAACCTCCTAACCCCGATTCGGGTCCGCGAGCGTTGATAGCGCTTGTCTTCCACCCCTCTCGGAGCTCGCCATGCCCTACCCACCCACCCGCGTCGCCTGGCTTTTCGTCGCCCTTGCATTGTTGCTGTTCATCGTCCTCGGGTCGAAGCCCGCGAGCGCATTTTGTGGATTTTATGTCGGCAAGGCGGACGCGAAGCTCTTTAACGAAGCCTCCCAGGTCATCCTGGTCCGCGACGGCAATCGCACGGTGATCAGCATGCGCAACGATTTCCAGGGCGATCTCTCCGAATTCGCGCTGGTCGTTCCCGTTCCGGTCGTCCTTCAGAAGGGCCAGATCCATATCGGCGATCCGAAAACCTTCGAGCGCATGGATGCCTACTCCGCGCCGCGCTTGGCGGAATACTTCGACCCCAATCCGTGCGACCTTCCTAGGCGGGAGCGCCAGATGGGCGCGATGAATGCGGCACCGGCGCCGATGGCCAAGGAACAGGACAGCAAAAAGGACAAGGCGCTCGGCGTCACCGTCGAGGCGCAATACACCGTCGGCGAGTACGACATCGCGATTCTTTCCGCCACCGAATCGAACGGCCTCGAGACTTGGTTGCGGCAGAACGGCTACCGCATACCGGCGGGCGCCAGCAAGGCGCTGCGCCCCTACGTGCGGCAGAACCTCAAGTTTTTTGTCGCGCGGGTCAACCTGACCGAGCAGGCCAAGACCGGATTCTCGTACCTGCGGCCCCTGCAATTCGCCTTCGAGTACGAGCGCTTCATGCTTCCCGTGCGGCTCGGCATGCTCAACGCCAGGGGCCCGCAAGACCTGGTCGTCTACGTGCTGACCAAGAATGGCCGCGTCGAGACCACCAACTACCGCACCGTAAAGCTGCCTGCGAATGTCGAGCTGCCAACCTACACGCGCGCGGAGTTCGGGAAGTTCTACAAGGCGCTGTTCGAGAACCAATCGAAGCGCGAGGACTACCGCGTCGTCTGGACCGAGTATTTCTGGGACATGGCCTGGTGCGATCCCTGCGCCGCCGATCCGCTTTCTCCAGAGGAGCTCAAGCGCGCCGGCGTTTTCTGGTTCGGCGGCGACGAGCCCGCGATTGGCGTTGCACCGGGAACCTCGCTGCCGATCGCCTCGCCGCGTTCCAGCTCAGCAACACAACCGGTCATGCTGACGCGCCTGCATCTGCGCTACACGCCGGAGACGCTGCCGGAGGACCTGATGTTTCAGGAAACGCAGGATCGACAGAATTTCCAGGCGCGCTATGTGCTCCGTCATGCGTGGAACGGTGATGCCACCGCATGCGAGGCCGCACCGCGTTACTTCGACGAATTGGCGAAGCGACAGGAACGTGAAGCGCAAACGCTGGCGGGCTTGACCGGTTGGGACTTGAACCAGATTCGCGCCAGGATGAACATCGCTACCGCGCCCAGGACAATGTGGTGGGAGCGGCTGTGGAAATAACGTTCTCACCGCGAAGCGTGGTGGCAGCCGCGCGCGAAGTCCTGCCGAAAGACGCTCGCGTATTCCAGATTCTGTTTCTCGCGCTGCTGCTGACGACGGGCGTCTTGCTGCGCGACTTTTCGCTGCATCCTCTGCAGATGGCCCTGGCCTTCGCTGCCGGGCTGGCAGCGCAGGCTTTCTGGCTCAAGCGTCTCGGCTTGGAGCAACGCGGATTTCTATCGGCCATCGTGACTTGCTGCGGATTGTCGCTGTTGCTGCGCAGCGACACCCTGTGGGCACACCCGTTGGTCGCTGCGCTGGCGATGTCGTCGAAGTTCGTGTTGCGCATCCATGGCAAGCACCTGTACAACCCCGCCAATCTCGGCGTGATCGCCGCGATCACGCTGATCCCTGGAACGTGGGTGTCGCCCGGTCAATGGGGCAACGATCTCGCGCTGGCGGTCTGGTTGTTGATGCTGGGAACCATCGTCACGACGCGAGCACAGCGGCTGGACATCAGCTGGGTGTTTCTCGGCGCGTTTCTGGGGCTGGTCGCGCTGCGGGTCATGCTCCTTGGGCAATCGTGGGCGATTTGGTGGCACCAGCTCGGCAACGGCGCGCTGCTGCTCTTTACGTTTTTCATGATCTCCGACCCGATGACGATTCCGAATCGGCGCGGGCCGCGGATCGCGTATGCACTGATCGTCGCCGCGGCGGCAATTGCCTGGCAGTACGTGCTCTTCCGCCCGAACGCGCTAATCTGGGCGCTTTTTCTGGCGACACCGCTGGTGCCGCTCTTGGATCGTCTGTTTCCCGGCGAAGGCTTCCTGTGGCGCGGGCCGGAGGCGGCCCGGCCTACTCCTCTTCGTGCTTGCGCGACTTCCGGTACTCCGCCGACAACTGTTGCTGAAGGTTCGCGGGTGCCGGCTCGTAGTGCGACAGCTGCATCGTCCAGCTTCCCTGTCCTCCCGTCACCGACTTGAGCCGTGCCGAGTAGCCATCGAGCTCGACCAGCGGCGCGAGGCCGGTGATCGCGAGCACTCCGGTCTGCATGCCTTTAGTCCCGGTAACCTGCCCGCGGCGCGACGACAGGTCGCCGGCGATGTCGCCGGTCTTCGCGTCGGGGCAAATTACCTCCATGGTGACGATCGGCTCCAGCACGATGGGCTTCGCCTTTTCGATCGCGTCGAGGAATGCCTTGCGTCCCGCCGAGACGAACGCGACTTCCTTGGAGTCGACGGGATGGTGTTTGCCGTCGTAGATGACGACGCGCACGTCGTGCATCGGGAAACCCGCGATGGCGCCGGTGGCAAGGACCTGCTCGACACCCTTGCGCACCGCCGGCATGAACTGATGCGGAATGACGCCACCCTTGGTCGAGTCCACGAACTCGAAGCCCGCTCCGCGCGCCTTCGGCTCGATGCGCAGCGACACTTCTCCGAACTGACCGGCACCGCCGGTCTGCTTCTTGTGACGGTGAAAACCTTCCGCCGCAGCGGTGATCGTTTCGCGATACGGAATGCGCGGCGGCCGGATGTCGATCTCCAGCTTGAACTGTGTCGACATGCGCTCGAGAACCGAGCGCAGGTGCAACTCTCCCAGCGCCCTCAACACGGTCTCGTTGCTGTTCGGATCGTGCTCGACCACCAGCGTCGGATCCTCCGCCGTCATGCGATGCAGCACTTCCCAGATTCTCTGCTCGTCGCCGCGCTTTTTCGGCGCCAGCGCGACACCTTGCATCGGCGTCGGAAACTCGAGCGGCCGCATGTGGATATGATCCTCGTCGTGCGAGTCGTGCAGGACACAGTCGAACTCGATCTCGTCGACCTTCGCCACGGCCGCGATGTCTCCGGGCACGGCGCTGTCGATCTCGACGTTCTTTCCGCCCTGCAGCATGAACAGGTGGCCGACCTTGAATGGCTTGCGGCTGGCGCCGACGAAAAGCTGCGTGTCACGCGTGACGGTGCCCTGATGGACGCGAAAAACGCCGAGCTTGCCCACGAAAGGATCCACCACCACTTTAAACACGTGCGCGAGCACGTGTTTCTTCGAGTGCGGCTCGGAACGGAATTCGACCGCGTTGTCGCCCTCGCCCTTGATAAACAACGGCGGATTTCCTTCGGCGGGATTTGGAAGCAATTTCACGAAGATGTCGAGCAGCTCCGCGATACCGGCACCGTTTCGCGCCGAAACGAAACACACCGGCACGAGGTGCCCCTCGCGCAACGCTTTTTCGAACGGCGCGTGGAGCTGATCGGGAGAAATTTCGCCTTGCTCAAGGTAGAGCGACATCAATGCTTCGTCGACTTCGACAACCTGATCCACCAAGGCGCGATGAGCGTCGGCGACGGACGAAAAATCCGATTCGCCCGCGGGATTGAAAAAACAGTCGACGACCCGCCGGCCGTTGTCGGACGGAAGATTGATCGGCAGGCACTCCTTCCCGAATGCGGCC
>JALZAO010000344.1 GCA_030948305.1 Pseudomonadota bacterium | reverse complement strand
CTCGGATCGGCGGCGCGCCAGTGTGCCACAAGCGGCGTGCGTGCTCTAGCGCATGCTAGAGTGCGTGACGCTCGGTAGCTGGCCGTCGATGCAACTTACGCTGGTTCTCCCCAACATGCTCGAGGCCGCGCTTGACGCTGCGGACGCCCCGGCCCTCGCGCGCCTGCTGTCGACTGCCCCGCCGCCCGTAGTCGAGCCCGACGGGCCGCTTGCCATTGCCTGCGCTGGCGTCGGCATCGCGAAACAAAACGACTGGCCCGTCGCGCCGTGGCTGGCGCGGGCCGCGGGCACCGATCCCGGCAGCCGCTATTGGTTGTGCGCCGAGCCGGTGACGCTCGAGGTCGGCCGCGACGAGGTGCGCCTTGCCTGCATCGTCATCGATCTGGACACGGACGAAAGCGCCGCGCTGCTGTTGAGCTTGCGCGCACACTTTGCGCCGGACGGACTGGAGTTCGTTGAGCGCAGCGCCGGACGCTGGTGGGTCACCCTCGCGGAGCCCCAGCGACTCGAGACCTCCCCGCCGAGTGCAGCGCTCGGGAAGCCGCTCATCGAACACCTGCCTCGCGGTGCCGACGCGCCACGCTGGCGTCGATGGCAAAGCGAAATGCAGATGCTGCTGTTCGAGCATCCGGTCAATCACGCGCGGGGGAGTAGCGGCCGGTCGCCGGTCAATTATGTCTGGGTGTGGGGCGGCGGCACGCTGCGTGCAACTGACCCTGACGCCCCTGCTGCAGCCGTGTTCACGGAGGCACCATTGCTTCGTGACCTCGCCCGCGCCTTCGGCAAGAGCGCGGCGAAAGCGCCCGGCTCATTCGCAGCGTTCCGCGCGGCGTCGCCGGCGGCATCGGCGCTGGTCTGGCTCGACGACCTTAAGGCGCCCGACCTGCAAAAGCAGCTCACCGCGTTCGATTTCGAGTGGGCCGCACCGATGGAACGAGCGCTCGACAAGCAGGAGCTCGACCTGACGTTGGTAATCGCCGGATCCGGACCCGCGCTTTCTTTCACGCCTCGCGCCACCGGCACGATAAAGCGGCTTCGGCGCCACTGGTCAACGCCGCCGAATCTGTCGGCGCTGCTCGCGGCGCAAGCTGATACCTGATGCTGCCGCGCGCGCTGAAAAGCACTGCATGAACATATACCGTCGCAGCGTGCCCGAAAGCGTCGCCGCGCTGCGCGCTGACGGCATATCCGCAGTTCTTGCGCGCGTCTTTGCGGCGCGCGGCGTCAGTTCTGCGGCAGAGCTCGATTGCAGCTTTTCCGGGCTGCCGTCGTGGACTGCCTTGAGGGGCATCGACAATGCGGCAGCACGCCTCGCCGATGCGATCGCGCGCGGCGAGCGGATGCTGATCGTCGCCGATTACGACGCCGATGGCGCGACCGCATGCGCGGTCGGCATGCGCGGGCTGGCGGCGATGGGCGGGTTGGTCGACTACATGGTGCCGAACCGGTTCGAATTCGGCTATGGCCTGACGCCGGAAATCGTCGCACTTGCCGCCGAGCGGCAGCCGGCGCTGATCATTACCGTCGACAACGGCATCGCCAGCGTCGACGGCGTTGCCGCCGCGCACGCGCGCGGCATCGACGTGCTGATTACAGACCATCATCTGCCCGGCGATCAGCTGCCTGAGACCGCCTGGATCGTGAATCCGAACCAGCCAGGATGTAACTTCCCCAGCAAGCATCTGGCGGGCGTCGGCGTCATGTTCTATCTGCTGATCGCCTTGCGCGCGACGATGCGCCGCCTGGGGCGCTTCACGAACATGGCCCCGCCAAACCTTGCCACGCTGCTCGACCTGGTGGCGCTCGGCACCGTCGCGGACGTCGTCCGGCTCGACCGCGTCAACCGCATTCTGGTCGAGCAGGGTCTGCGACGCATTCGCGCCGGACGCATGCAGCCCGGCGTTGCAGCGCTTTTTGCCGTGGGTGGCCGCGATCCGCGATGCGCGACGACGTATGACCTCGCTTTTGTCGCGGGCCCGCGTATCAATGCAGCCGGCCGGCTCGCGGACATGTCGATCGGCATTGCCTGCCTGGTGACTGACGACCCCGCAACCGCGCAGCGCCTGGCCTCGGAGCTCGATCGCCTGAATCGGGAGCGGCGTGACATCGAGGCCACCATGCAGGATGAAGCGCTCGCCGCGCTCGACACACCGGTCGACGTCGAGGCGTGCACGGTCTGCCTTTACCGGCAGGAATGGCATCAAGGCGTGGTCGGCGTCGTTGCGTCGCGGCTCAAGGATCGCTATCACCGTCCGACGATCGTGTTCGCGCAGGCCGCAAACGGCGAGCTTCGCGGTTCCGGACGCGCCATCGCCGGGTTTCACTTGCGCGACGCACTGGATCTGGTGGCCAAGCGCGCGCCGGGGATGATCATCCGCTTCGGCGGTCATGCTTTTGCCGCCGGGCTG
>JALZAO010000343.1 GCA_030948305.1 Pseudomonadota bacterium | reverse complement strand
CCCGCGAGGAGACATTGGAGTGCGATGTCGTGCGCCGAGCTCGCGAGTTGCCGGTCAAGCGCCTTCGAGCGCGGAATCGCTGCCAGCTCGAGCACCGCGCCCACTTTCGACGCTTCGAGGACATGCCCGAGGTCGCCGACCAGGCCGTCCGAGACGTCGATCGCGGCGGATGCGACACCGCGCAATGCGATGCCGAGAGCGATCCGAGGGGCGGGCCACAGGAGCGCGTTGTGACACGCGGCGGCTTCGTCGGCGGAAAGAGCGGAAAGAGCAACGCGACCGGCGTGGTGCGCAAGCGCAAGCGACGCGTCGCCCAGCACGCCGGATATCCAGATGGAATCGCCGGCGCGTGCGCCGCCACGAAGGAGCGCTTTCCCCGCCGGCACTTCCCCCAATATCGTGACGCAGAGATTGAGCGGCCCGCGCGTGGTGTCGCCTCCGACAAGTTCGACGCCGTGCGCTGCCGCCAGCGCGAAAAGCCCGCGCGTGAAGCCGCTCAGCCATTGCGGATCCACGTCGGGAAGCGCTCCCGCGAGCAAGGCCCAGCGCGGAGTCGCACCCATCGCTGCCATGTCGGAAAGATTGACCGCGAGCGTTTTGTGACCCAGCGCCTCGGGGTCGACGTCGGCGAAGAAGTGGCGCCCGGCCACCAGCATGTCGACCGAGACAGCGAGTTGGCTGCCTCGCGTCGGCGCGAGCAGCGCCGCATCGTCTCCGATGCCCACCAAGACGCCTGGCGCGCTTCCCGCGCTGCTTTCCGCACGGCGGAAAAACCGCTCGATCAATTCGAATTCGGTCAGCGCCGCCATCGTTGCCGGGCCGGAAGTCTCAGAGGAACCTGAGGGAGCCGACGAAGCGTTTGCGCCAACCGCGTCAGGACGCGGCCCGAGCGCCGAGGATTTCAGGCGCGCGGACGCTCGCGGCCAGCTTGTCGAGCACGCCGTTGACGTATTTATGTCCGTCCGTGCCTCCGTACGACTTGGCGAGCTCGACAGCTTCGTTGATCGCGACCCGGTAGGGCACCTCCGGCTCGCGCAACAACTCCCACGCACCGATGGTCAGAATGCTTTTTTCCACCGGTGACAGCTCAGTCGCCGCACGATCGAGAAACGGCGCAAAGGCAGCGACAAGCGTCTCAAACTCGCCGGTAATACCGCGCCAGAGTCCGTCGAAGAACGCGATGTCGCACTTCGCAAATGCGGAACCCTCGGCGAGCTGCGTTCGGATCAGCGCGGGATCGCTTCCCGAGAGCAGCCACTGATAGACGCCCTGCAGCGCAAATTCGCGCGCGCGCCGGCGAGGGCTAGTCCTCATCGATGGCATCCAGGAGATTGGCCATTTCCACCGCCGCCATCGCCGCCTCGTGGCCTTTGACGCTGGCACGCTCCAGCGCCTGTTCCTCGGTGTCGGTGGTCAGAATGCCGTTGCCAATCGGGATGCCGAACTCGAGCTGCACGCTTGCCAGACCGGACGCCGATTCGGTGGCGACGATCTCGAAGTGGAATGTCTCGCCGCGGATGACCGCGCCCAAAGCGACCAGCGCATCGTAGTCTCCGCTCTGCGCCATTCTTTGCAGCGCAAGGGGCGCTTCCAGCGCGCCGGGCACCGTGACAACGGTGATCGACGACTCTTTGGCGCCAGCTTCGCCGAGCGCGCGCAACGCGCCCTCCAGCAAGGGCTCGCCGATCGCGGCATTGAAGCGGGAGAGCACGATGCCGACGCGCATATGCTCGGCACGCCCATTGGATGCAATCTTTCGCGGAGACATAATGTCGTGACGGCGCTTTGGTTACGCTCAGTTGTGCTCAGTTACCCTCAGTTACCCATTGGCCGCGCGCCGCAGACACGAAGCCCTTGCGGGAGTCGAACGAGGGCCCACGCTTCAGGACGCCTGGCTATCGGCAGGAAGATCTTGGCGAGCAGGAGGAGCCTCCTCGTGCGCGGTGACCTGGAGATCGAACCCGGCCATGCTCGGCATCTTCCGACGCCGGGCGAGTAGACGCATTTTGCCTACGTTGAGATCGCGCAGAATCTGTGCGCCGATGCCGTAATTGCGCAAATCCATTTTGGTGTCGGCGGATACCTGCTCACCGACCGCACGCTGGCGCAATTCCTGCGCCGACTCGGGCCGGTGCAGCAGCACGAGCACGGCACGCTCGGACTGCGCCAGCCGCTCCAGCGCGGCAGGGATCGTCCACGAATGCGCACGGCTGCCGTAGTCGAGCAAGTCGACGATCGACACCGGCTCGTGCACCCGGACGACCGTTTCAAGCGTGGCGTCGAGGTGGCCGCGAACAAGCGCAAGATGCGTTGCGTCACTCAACTTGTCGCGGAATGCGATCAAGCGGAAGTTGCCAGCAATGGTGCGTATCGGCCGCTCCCCGATGCGCTCGATCAGGCGCTCATGC
>JALZAO010000342.1 GCA_030948305.1 Pseudomonadota bacterium | reverse complement strand
GGTAGCGATGACGTCGTACTCCTCCGGCCGCAGGATGATCTGCTGCAGGAAGGCGTCGGCGATGACGTCCTTGACGATGATGTCGCGGCCGGTCTTCGGGTTCTTGAACTTGCACCAGGGGCCGCCATCGATCGGTTGCGCGCCGAACTCCTTTTGCGCCAGCGCGTAGGCCCAGTCGCGGAAGCCGCCCTCGGTGAACTTCATGATGTTGCCCTTGTGCACGATGGAGAGCGACTTGCGGTCGTTGGCTATCGTGTACTGGATCGCCTTGCGAACCAGCCGCTCGGTGCCTTCGCGCGACACCGGCTTGATGCCGATGCCCGAGGTCGCGGGAAACCGTATCTTCTTCACGCCCATCTCGTTGATCAGGAAGTCGACAACCTTCTTCGCCCCGGCGGATTCCGCGGCCCACTCGATCCCGGCGTAGATGTCCTCCGAGTTCTCGCGAAAGATCACCATGTTCACTTTTTCCGGCGCTTTCACCGGGCTGGGAACGCCGGTGAAGTATTGCACCGGCCGCAGGCAGACGTAGAGATCGAGCTCCTGCCGGAGTGCCACGTTGAGCGAGCGTATGCCGCCGCCGACCGGCGTCGTCAGCGGGCCCTTGATCGACACCGCATAGTCCTTGAGGATCGCCATCGTCTCCTCGGGCAGCCACACGTCGGGGCCATAAACCTTGGTCGACTTTTCGCCGGCGTAGATTTCCATCCAGTGGATCTTGCGCTTGCCGCCGTATGCCTTCGCCACCGCCGCGTCGACCACCTTGATCATCACCGGCGTGATGTCCAGGCCGGTGCCGTCGCCTTCGATGTACGGAATGATCGGCTGGTCCGAAACGTTGAGGCTGAAGTCCTCGTTGACGCTGATCTTCTGACCGCCGGCCGGGACCTTGACGTGCAGATAGCTGGGCATGGGTTCTCCTGGATGACGCGACACTGCGACACTGCTCTGGAACGCGCGATTATCCGCGATTTCAAGCCTGCCTGCCACGCCGCCCGCGGCCGACATGCTATGATGCGGCGGCACTCCCGCCTTCTTGCTGCCACGCAGTGGCCAAGCTCAGTTGCCACTCAGTTGCCACTCAGTTGCCAAGGAAGCGATCGCCTTTTAAAAGCAATCGCGCGAGGCACAACCCGCCCATTCGTTTGCGTCTGATGTATCGATGATCCGCCGCTTTTTCGCGCGCCTGATTCCAGGCAAGGCCTCGTCCAAACCACTCATTTACGGGCCGGATGCGCATCCGATCCGCAGAAGTCATATCTCGCGCGGCGCCAGCGACGTCATCCGCAAGCTGCAGCAGGCCGGCTTCAAAGCCTTCATCGTCGGCGGCGCGGTGCGCGATCTGCTGCTCGGGATCACGCCCAAAGACTTCGACTTGGCCACCGACGCGACGCCGGAGCAGGTCAAGCCGCTGTTCCGGCGCGCATTCATCATCGGCCGCCGCTTCCGTCTGGTCCACGTTCTTGCCGGGCCCGAGACCATCGAGGTGGCAACCTTCCGCTCGCTGCAGACCGGCGACGATGCAGCCGATGAGCACGGGCGACTCTTGTCGGACAACGTCTTCGGCTCGCAGGCGCAGGATGCACTGCGTCGCGATTTCACCATCAACGCGCTGTACTTCGACCCGTCCACCGAGCAAGTGTGGGATTACGTCGGCGGCGTCGCCGACGTCAAGGCGCGGCGCCTGCGGCTCATCGGCGACCCGGTCACGCGCTACCGCGAGGATCCGGTGCGAATGCTCCGCGGCGCGCGCCTCGCCGCCAAGCTCGGCATCACCATCGAAAAGAAAACCGCGGCGCCGATTCCCCAGCTCGCGCCGCTGCTGGAAAACGTCCCACCGGCTCGGATGTTCGACGAGATGGAAAAATTACTCTTGTCGGGTCACGCCGTCGAATCGATAAAGAGCCTGCGCCGTCACGGCCTGCATCACGGCGTGCTGCCCTTGCTCGACGTGATCCTGGAGCAGCCGCTGGGCCAGCGGTTTATCGAGCTGGCGCTGGCGAACACCGACGAGCGCATCCGCGACGGCAAATCGGCCACGCCCGCTTTCCTCTTCGCCACGCTGCTGTGGCACGAGGTCCTCGCCACCTGGAACGCATCCAAGGCCAAGGGTGAGCGGCCTATGCCGGCCCTGTTCGATGCGATGGATCGGGTGCTCGAGCAGCAGGCCAAGCGGTTGGCGATCCCGCGCCGTTTCGAGGTGACGATCAAGGAGACGTGGGCGCTCCAGCCGCGCTTCGAGCAGCGCTCGGGACAACGCCCGTTTCGTCTGCTCGAGCACCCCCGCTTTCGCGCCGGCTACGATTTCCTGTGGCTGCGCTGCGCCAGCGGCGAGATGGAAGGCGAGCTTGCCACGCTCGCCGACTGGTGGGATCGCTTCCAGCATGCCGACAGGGAAGAGCGCGAGAATATGCTGCGGCC
>JALZAO010000044.1 GCA_030948305.1 Pseudomonadota bacterium | reverse complement strand
ATACATCAACGCGCCGTCGATTCTCGCCGGCGGGGCGTTCGGTCCTAATCCGGGCCCCGGCATGGTGGCGGCGGCGTCGGTGGCCCCGTCCTTCGTTCTGCCGGCGAAATCCCGCTAAGCTCCGGTTCCAAAGGACGCGTTCGATGCCGCCGCTGTTGGCGGCATCGTCATATTTGGGCAGGAATCCTGGCGGATCATGTGACTGGCCATCTCGACCACGAGGTGACTGGTCGCCTCGTCACGGCGTCCTACTGCCGGGGCGTACGAATGTTGGCCGGCGGCGCCGGCTCAAAGTTGCTGCGGAATGGATTGATGTCGATGCCGCCGCGGCGCATGAAACGTGCATAGACGCTGAGCCTTTCCGGCTGACAGCGCTCTTTGATGTCGACGAATATTCGCTCCACGCACGCTTCGTGAAAGGCGGCGTGGCGGCGGTATGAGACCAAATAGCGCAGCAACCCGGCGCGTTCGATGCGCGGACCGCGATAACGAATGAATACGTCGGCGTAATCCGGCTGACCGGTCACCGGGCACGTCGATCGAAACAGCGACGAGCGAAGCGATTCGTCGATAGACGCGCCGCCATGCGCGAGCAGCGCGGGATCCGGATGCGAAGCGTCGAGTGTTACATCGGCGTCGTCGATGGATTCGGCTCCGGGTGGAAGCCCACGCAGCGGAGGCACCGCTTCGAAGGTCGCGCGCGGCGTCAGCGCTACGGCAACCTTGTCGCCGCACACGCGGCTCAAATCGGCTCCGATGCGCTCGCCAAGCTCCATGGCGGACGCGAGAGGCTCCTGCGCAAACGACCCGAGATAAAGCTTGAGCGACTTCGATTCGATCATTGCCGGCGACTCGGCCCTGACCTGGAATTCGCCGATCGCGAGCCGCGGTCTGCCTTGCCGATCGAGCCAAGTTATCTCGTAGGCGTTCCAGACGTCCAATCCGGAGAAGGGCAGATTGTCTTCGATGCCGAGAGCGGCGCGCTGCGGCGCGCGGGAAACCGCAAAGAGCAGAGAGCCATCGTAGCGATCGGGGTAGTCGGTCGCCTTGCCGAGAGGGGAGCCGTCAAGGGTCGTCATGGGCATTCAAGGGCTTTGCAAATGGACCGCGAAGGTAAGGCATAAGAGATGGATCGTGAGCGCGGTCAGGCGCGATCGAGGCGCCGATAGCTTACGGCCTCGGCGACATGACTTGGCGACAACGCTTCCGCCGAGGCAAGGTCGGCGATCGTGCGCGCAACTTTAAGGATGCGATGGTAGGCCCGCGCCGAGAGCGATAGCCGCGCAAACGCCTGCTGGAGCAGCGCCTCGCTTTCGGCATCGAGCGTGCACCATCGCTCTAGCTCGCGGGTTTGAAGCAAGCTGTTCGACTTGCCTTGCCGCGCGCGCTGGCGCGCCGCGGCCCGCGCGACGCGCTCGCGAACGACCACCGAAGGATCGCCGTCACCGACGCCGCCGTGGCGCGCAGGCAGCGCGTCGGCCGGCAGCGAAGGCACCTCGATCCGCAAATCGATCCTGTCCAGCAAGGGTCCGGAAATGCGCGCCCGGTAGCGTGCGATCTGATCCGGGGAGCAGCGGCATTTGCCGCTGGGATGGCCGAGGTAGCCGCAAGGGCAAGGATTCATCGCGGCAATGAACTGAAATCGTGCCGGAAAGGTCGCCTGCCGCGCGGCCCGCGAGATATGAATTTTCCCCGACTCGAGCGGCTCGCGCAGCACCTCGAGCACCTTGCGGTCCCACTCGGGAAGCTCGTCGAGAAACAACACCCCGTGATGCGCGAGCGAGATTTCGCCCGGCCTCGGATCGCTTCCGCCGCCGACGAGCGCCACCGCGGACGCCGTGTGATGGGGCGCCCGATACGGACGGCGCCCCCAATCCTCGTGCCGAAACCGTCCGGTCAGCGACTTTAGGGCGGCCGACTCGAGGGCTTCGTCTTCCGTCATCGGGGGCAGCAGCCCCGGAAGCCGCTGCGCGAGCATCGATTTCCCGGTTCCCGGGGGCCCCAGCATCAGCAGGCTGTGTCCGCCGGCAGCCGCGACCTCGAGCGCGCGCTTGGCGTGGGCTTGCCCGCGCACATCGACCAGATCGGGAACGTCGCCGTCCGGACAGGCCACCGCGTGGGGTCCGCATCGCGGCAGCGTCTCGCGTCCGCAAAGATGCGCGCAGACCTCGAGCAGGTTTCTCGCCGGGTGAACAACGGCGTCGCGAACCAGCGCGGCTTCCAGAGCGCTCGACTCGGGCAACACAAAAGCGCGACCGTCTCGATGCGCTTTCAGGGTCATCGCCAGCGCACCGCGGATCGGCCGAAGATCGCCGGTCAATGCCAGCTCGCCGGCAAATTCGTAATGCTCGAACGCGTCGGCTGGAATCTGTCCGGTGGCAGCGAGAATTCCCAGTGCGATGGGCAGGTCGAAGCGGCCGGATTCCTTCGGTAAATCGGCGGGCGCGAGGTTAACGGTAATCTTGCGCGCCGGGAAGTCGAATCGCGCGTTTTGCAAGGCCGCGCGAACCCGATCGCGACTTTCCTTGACCTCGGTCTCGGGCAATCCAACCAGATTGAATGCCGGCAAACCGCCGGCAAGATGAACTTCGACTTCGACCGGAGGCGCGTCGAACCCGGAGAGCGCGCGGCTGTGCAGGACGGCTACGGCCATGCATAGGCTTTCTCGCCGCGCGTTATCGTCGAGGGCGGTCGGCGATGCGGGCCGTTACTTCGCCGCAGTCTTCGCGCGGCCTTCGAGCGACGCGAGGCGCTCCTCGAGCGCTTCGAGCTTTTCGCGGGTGCGCGCGAGCAGCGCGACCTGGATGTCGAATTCCTCGCGGCTTACGAAATCAAGGCGGTCAAGCGCGCCACGCAACAGCACGCGCACGTTCTTTTCCACGTCGCGAATCGGGCTCGAGCCCATCGCCGCCGCCACACGAGCACTGATGTCGTCAAAAACCTTTTCGCCAATCATGAGAGAAGCCCCTTTGACATTTACTCGCGACGAGTCTAGCAAAATCCGGCGCCGTGCTGCGCCGCAGCGCGGCCTAGTCCGTCGCCCGCCCCATTTGGGTCCGAGACCGCTCGGTTACGCACCATCGCAGTGCAAAATGCGATGCGTCGCAGCATTCCGGGACGGCAACGCCAAGGTAACTATATGAATTATATATATTTAATGTCTTGGCACATGTTGTGCTGACGACCGTAAGAAAACTTCGTTCAACTAAAAAGGGACTCCGTCATGCCCGATTATCTCCGCGTCGTACCCGCGCTCGCGGCTATTGCACTGAGCGTTGCCATGGCCAGCGCACATGCGCAGACCACACCTCCGCCCGGAACCGCGCCGGCGGAAGCAACACCCGGGGAGCCCGCCCCTCCACCCGCGATCTATTCAATCTGGGGTTTTGACCTGACCGGCCACTTTGACATCGGCTACACGCACCTGACCGGATCGGGCAAGTTCGTAAGCGGGGCAAACGACCGTGTCTTCGACTTCAAGCACAACGAAGTCTTCTTCCACGCTCTGGATCTGCAGTTTGCCAAAACCCCCGATGACGGATGGGGCGGCTTGCTCGACGTCACCCTCGGCAAGGACGCAGACACGATCGCCGCGTTCGGCACCATCAGCAAGAGCAAAGGTCCCGCCAACGGCGCGAATCATTACGTCGATCCCACGCAGTTCTACGTCTATTACGGCGCGGCGCCGTTCAGCATCATCGCCGGCAAATACGTGACGAATGCCGGCGCAGAAGTCATCAAGAGCGACGGCGACGTGAACTACTCGCGATCCATTCTGTTCGGCTACGCGATTCCGTTCACGCATACCGGCGTGCGCGCGACCTACAAGGTCAACGACATGTTGACGGTGCTCGGTGGCGTGAATCAAGGTTGGGACGCGTTCGAAGATCCGAACCACGACAAGACGATAGAACTCGGTGGAACGTTCACCCCGTCAAAGACCGTTTCCATCGTGGCCTCCTATTACGGCGGCAAGGAGCGGGTAACAAACTATCCGAAGAGCGACGCGAATGGAATGCGAAACCTCTTCGACATCGTCGGCACCTTCAACGCCACCGATCAGCTGACGTTGATCCTCAACTACGACTACGGCACCCAGGACAATGCCGCGTTCGGCGGTGGCAAGGCGAAGTGGGACGGCATTGCCGGCTATGCCAATTATCAAATCAACGATCTATGGCGGGCGTCGCTGCGCGGTGAATATTTCAACGACCACGACGGCTACCGGACCGGCGTGGTTCAGAAGTGGAAAGAGGCGACGGTGACGATCGCGTATCTGCCGGTGAAGGAGTGGGAAATTCGCGCCGAGGTGCGCGCCGACAAATCGGATCAGTCCTCATTCCTGAAGGCTGACGGGATCACACCGACGAGCACTCAAAGGTCGTTTGGACTCGAGGTCTTGTACAAGTTCTAAGAAAGGATGCGCTTACTCAAGGAGTCAGCATGAAACTGGTAACTGCAGTCATCAAGCCGTTCAAGTTGGACGAGGTCCGGGAGGCCCTTTCCGCCATCGGCGTGCAAGGCATCACCGTGACCGAAGTCAAGGGCTTCGGCCGTCAGAAGGGCCACACCGAGCTCTACCGTGGCGCCGAATACGTCGTCGACTTCCTTCCGAAGGTGAAAATCGAAGCCGCGATCAAGAGCGACATGCTCGATCGCGTCATCGAGGCAATCGAGAAGGCCGCGAACACCGGCAAGATCGGTGACGGGAAAATCTTCGTTTTCGAGCTTGAACAAGTCGTGCGCATCCGGACCGGCGAGACCGGTGCCGATGCGCTCTAAGGGGAATCCCATGAAGCAATTGTTCGCGTTGATCGCCTCGCTTGGCATCCTGATCGGCGCTCTCGGAGTATCCACGGCAGTTGTCGCGCAGGACAAAGCAGCCGATAAGGCAGCCCCTCCGGCAGCCGCCGCACCAGCACCCGCTACGGCCGCGCCCGCGCCCGCGCCGGCGTCTACCACTCCGGCTCCCGACGCGAAAGCGGAACCGCCAAAAGCCGATGCGGCCGCGGCTCCCGCCGCTCCGACGACGCCGCAACTCATCGCGGCCGACAAGATCAACAGCGGCGATACCGCCTGGATGTTGAGCTCCGTTGCGCTGGTGCTGCTGATGACCATTCCCGGGCTGGCGCTCTTCTACGGCGGCATGGTCCGCAAGAAGAATGTGCTCGCGACCCTGATGCAGAGCTTCGCGATCACCTGCCTGGTGACGATCCTCTGGGTCATCGCCGGGTACAGCCTGGCGTTCATGCCCGGCGGCTCATTCATCGGCAGTCTCGATCGGCTGTTCCTCAACGGCATGCTGTTTCAGAAGGATGCCGCCAAGCTCACCGTGTCGCATCTCGGCGTGACGATTCCCGAGTCGGTGTACGTCATGTTCCAGGCGACGTTTGCGATCATCACCCCGGCGCTGATCGCCGGCGCATTTGCAGAACGCATGAAATTCTCCGCGATGCTGTGGTTCATCGGCCTGTGGTCGCTCATTGTTTATTCGCCGATCGCGCACATGATGTGGGAGCCGTCGGGCTACTTCGCGGCCATGGGCGTGCTCGACTTCGCGGGCGGCACGGTGGTGCACATCAACGCCGGTATCGCGGGCCTGGTGTGCGCGCTGGTTCTCGGCAAGCGCATCGGGTTCGGCAAGGAATCGATGATGCCGCACAACCTGACGTTGACTCTGATCGGCGCATCGCTGTTGTGGGTGGGCTGGTTCGGATTCAACGCCGGCTCGGCAGTCGCCGCCGACGGCCGCGCCGGCATGGCCATGCTGGTCACGCAGCTCGCGACCGCCGTTGCGGCAATGACCTGGATGTTTGTCGAATGGATGGCGAAGGGCAAGCCGTCGGTGCTCGGCATTGCGTCAGGCGCGGTGGCGGGCCTCGTCGCCATCACGCCCGCGTCGGGCTTCGTCGGCGTCACGGGAGCCTTCGCTATCGGCATCGCCGCGGGCGTGCTCTGCTTCTGGGCCTCGACATCGCTCAAGAAGATGATGGGCTACGACGATTCGCTCGATGCGTTCGGCGTGCACTGCATCGGCGGTATCACCGGCGCGATCCTGACGGGCTTTTTCAACGTCAAGGAGATCAGCGGCGCGGATGCGAGCGTGATGACGCAGCTCTACGCCGTGATCGCGACGCTCGCTTACAGCGGAATCATGAGTTTCATACTGCTCAAGGTCATCGATATGGTTGTAGGCTTGCGCGTCTCCGAGGAAGAGGAGCGCGAAGGTCTCGACGTCAGTCTTCACGGCGAGCGGGTGGAGTAGGCAACGCAACGTACGCTCGAGTTTCTCCTCAGTGGCTTTTCGGGGCGCCTACTAGCGCCCCGTTTTTTTTTGGACTGCCGGCAGCGGAGCCCCGGCCCGCGACCCGTCCGCTACAATCGCTATCCATGTGACCCAACGGTCATGAATCTGCATCCTTCTGCCGCCCTTACCGGTCCCATCAAATGATTTCCCGAGAGTATTGCCAGCTGATGGCGCGATACAACGCCTGGATGAACGAGCGGCTGTACGCCGCGTGCGCGGCATTGACGGAGGATGAGCGAACTCGCGACCGCGGCGCATTTTTCGGATCGATTCAGGCCACGCTGAACCACTTGCTCTGGGGAGACCGGATGTGGCTCGGACGCTTCGTCGGTCCCGCCTGCGATCATCCGGCGTTCGGCACCGACATGTTCCAGGACTTCGACGATTTGCAACGCGAGCGGCAGGACACGGACACTGCGATGCTGCAATGGGCGGGCAATGTCACGCGCGAATGGCTGGAAACGACGATCGAATATCGAAGCATGGTCGACGGCAAAGTGCGGCGCCTCCCGGCGGCCGTCGCAGCCGTGCATCTTTTCAACCACGGAACGCATCACCGCGGGCAGCTGACGACGCTGATGAAGCAAGCGGGCGTCGATCCCGGCGTGACCGACTTGCCGTGGCTGCCCGGAATCGTCCGGACTATCGACTGAGTCCCGCTGCCTACTTGGCGCTTTTCGGCGCCTTGCCGAGCGGGCCGACTTTTTTTGCGCGCGGATGCGCCTCGTCGTAAACCTTCGCCAGGTGTTGGAAGTCGAGGTGCGCGTACACCTGCGTGCTGGCGATGCTCGCGTGTCCGAGCAGCTCCTGCACCGCGCGCAAGTCTCCCGAGGATTGCAGCAAATGCGACGCGAATGAGTGACGCAACATGTGCGGATGCACGTGGCGGTTCAAGCCACGCTTGACCGCCCAGGCCGCAAGACGCTGCTGGATGGCGCGGGGTGCGAGACGGCGACCGGTGCGGCTTAGGAAAAGCGCCTCCGCGTCGCGGACCGGGAGCGAAATGCGTCTTGCGATCCACGCTTGCAGGGCGGCGCGCGCCGGTGCGCCGACCGGAACGATGCGCTCTTTCGAGCCCTTGCCCCAGACGCGAACTTCCCCCGAAACCAGATCGAGCATCGAAAGATTCATCCCCGAAAGCTCGGCGACACGCAGGCCCGAGGAATACGCGAGCTCGAGCAATGCCCGATCGCGCAAGGCAAGCGGGTCGTCGCCCTCGATCGCTACCAGTTGCACCGCTTCATCGGGCGAAAGCGCGGACGGCAGGCGCCGCTGCGACTTTGGCGCTTTGAGACCGCTGCAAGGATCGTCCTTGAACGAATGGTCGCGATCCGTCGCAAAACGAAAAAATGTCCTCCACCCCGAGAGCACCCGAGCGAGGCTTCTTCCCGAAAGTCCGCGGCCGTGCAGCGTGGCGAGAAAGCGCCGCAGGTCGGCGGAGGAAAGCTCGGCGAGCGGCGATTCTCCAGCGAGCTCCTTGAGCGCTGCGATATCGCGCAAATACGCGTCGCGCGTGTGAGCCGGCCTTGTCGCGAGATAGCGCTCGTACGCGTCGAGCAGCGTCGCGTCCACGCGCGCCGGCGTGTTCATCGAGGCCTTGGCGAAGGGCACATCGGTGCTAGGTCTGCGGCAGAAAGCGGGCGGTCGCGACGCTTGCGACCTCGGACAGCCGCGTCAGATACATCGTTCCCATCCCGACATAGAACCGCGCCGGATCGTCCGCGCCGAGGGCGAGCAATCCAAACGTCTGATGCGTGCGCAGAGGCAGAAACGCAAAGGATGTCAAGGATGGCGCGCCTTCGAACCAGTCCCGCGATTCGAAAGGCGCCTGCGCTCCGCAAAACGGCCCGTCCAGCGCGGCCGCATAATCGCGCAACTCCTGGGTGGTCGCCGCGAGCTCGGGCAGGTACGACTGTTCCGGAACCTTGCCCCACAAACGCAGAGCGACATGCGAAACGTGGAAGTCATCCTTCAGGCTGTGATAAAGGACGCCCAGCGTCGTTTCGAGATCGGTGGCGGAAAAAAGAGCGAGCGTCGACCGGTGCAGCTTTTCGCTGATGCTGTCGTTCTCGCCTCCAAACTGTATCAACTCCCGCAGCTTGGTTTCGAGCTGGCCGTTCTTTTCGCGCAAGGTAACGATCTGACGCTCGGCGATCGGGATCGCGTGACCGCCGTGCGGATGCGGAACATAAATTTCCGCGAGCAGGTCGGCGTATTCGGCAAAAAACTCCGGGTGCTGCTGGAGATAATCGGCGACGTCATTCGCCTCCATCGGTGTCCCCTTCTCTGATGCGATCATCGGTCGCTCACCTCACTTCTTACCCAGGTCACGTATCACCCGCTACCTGCCATTCGCCCTCGAAAACGGCCGCGGCCGGCCCGGTCATGAACACGGGCGACAGCCCGCCATGCCATGCGATCGTCAACGCTCCGCCACGCGTCGCGACGCGTACCGGAGAATCGAGCAGTCCACGCCTGATGCCGCTTATTACCGCTGCGCATGCGCCGGTGCCGCACGCCAGCGTCTCACCCGCGCCTCGCTCCCATACCCGCAAGCGAATGTTAGCGCGATCGATGACCTGCATGTAGCCCGCGTTGACCCCGTTCGGAAAACGAGAGTGACGCTCGATGCAGGGTCCCTGTGTCAAAACCGGCGCCCCGTCCACGTTGTCCACGACCTGGACCGCATGTGGATTGCCCATGGACACAACGCTCACCGCAACAGAGTCGCTGTCGAGCTCCAGTGATTGAACGACCGCGCTCTTTCCACC
>JALZAO010000043.1 GCA_030948305.1 Pseudomonadota bacterium | reverse complement strand
GGCGATGACCTCGCGCTGAAAGGCGTTGATGCCAGTTTGTGACGACACCGCGGGTGGTGCAAGAATGGCGACGTTCTTCAGGAAATCGGCTACGACGCTGAACGTTTGAAACGGCAGCAGCACCGCAAACCCGATCAGCAGCATTCGCACCCGGTGCGGCTCGCGTGCGGCGAGTATGAGCGCTGCGAGCATGGGCAATCCGAACGAGAACAACAGCACGTTGCTCTCGACCGATACCACCGCTCTGACGCCGGCAGGATTCGCCCCTTCCGCGGGTTTGAGCGAGGTAACGAAGGTGATCAAGGGCCCCATTTGCTCGACGCTTTTGACCCAGTCGAAGGTGCTGCGGGTGAATAGTTCCGCCAGCAACGCGACCGGCCATACCAAAAGCGGCGCGGCGAGGTACCACACCGCGAAAGTCAACGGCAACCACGCGACGACCCGCAGCACGAAACGCGGCAGGGAATCAGAATCGGCGCGCATTTCAGGCAGCGGCGGCAGCCGCGGGCGGCTCGGGTGAAACCCGCGGCAAGGTGCGCACCCACAGCAACCAGACGATGAGAACGTCTAGCATGATCAGCGCCTGCCAGACGTAGAGGTGAGCCCATTCGAAAACGTCGGAGTTCCACTGGCCGAGATAGAACAGGCTGATCACGCGGACGACGTTGAGACCCTGCACCGCGATCACGCCGATGGCGAGCCCCGCGAGCTTGCGCGTCCACGGCGCCGGAAACGCGAGAATGGCCGCGACAAGCACGATGGTCGCCTCGACGCCGTTGCATCCGGCTTCGATCGACACCGCAAAGCCGTTACTCGCGCTCCGGAGGATCTTGCCCTGCGACAGCACCTGCGGATCGAACAGCTTGACGATGCCGGCGCTGATCGCTGCCAGCGTGTCCGTCCACGGAACGACGAACCACGACTGCACCCAGGGTGTGAGCTCAAGACCGAACAGCGTCGCCTGCAAAACGAGAAACCAGAGAAAAAAGCTAACCATGGGGCGCAATTCTACGCAATTCGCACTGCTGCCGCAGCCAGACGCCGGAAACTCAGTCCTGAATGCACCGTCGCGCGAGACTCGAAGCCGCATCCGCAAACGCCGACATCGCACGCGCGATTCCGGCTTCCGATGAAAGCTGCGCTAGACTCCTCAACGTGCTCGTGAATGAGATGCGACGCGTGTCGACCGCGAGCGTCGCGGATCGGCCGCCAGCGTCGACTCGCAATTCCCCTTGCCAGCTCCGTACGCACATCGTTTGTTACGCGCGACACGTGTCGCTGGCCTCTCCGCCTCCGGGGTCGCATCCCGCGCTTTGCGCGGGGCCCCTGCTCCGCCCTACGGCGTCCTATCCGCACGCTTCGCGCGGGGCGACTGGCGACGCTGAGTGGCTCGCGCCGCGGCCTCCGTTACAGGCACGAACGATCAACGGTCGAGTTGTCGGCCGCCAGCGTCGACTCGTAATTTCCCGTCGATCCCCACGCTTCGCGCGGGGCCCCTCGCAGGGTGGCTCGCGACGCTAGGAGAGCTTCGAGCGCGACAGTGGCGGATTCTGCGCGAAATAGCGCTTCACGCCGTTAGAAATCGATTCGGCGAACTTCTGCTGGTACCTGTCGCTTTTGAGTTTCAGCTCTTCGTCCGGATTGGAAATGAATGCCGTTTCGACCAGTATCGAGGGAATGTCGGGGGCTTTCAGGACCGCGAACCCGGCCTGTTCGACGCTGCCCTTATGCAGCGCGTTCACCGCGCCGATGCCATCGAGGACCGAACGGCCGACGCGCAGACTGTCGTTGATCTGCGCGGTCTGTGACAGGTCGAGCAGAGTCCTCGCCAGGAACGGCTCCTTGCTGTCCAGGTTGACGCCCCCGATCAAATCGGCCTCGTTCTCTCGTTGTGCGAGCCATCGCGCCGCGGCGCTGGTGGCGCCGTGCTCCGACAGCGCGAACACCGACGAGCCCCGTGCCGCCGGCGTGGTGAAAGCGTCGGCGTGAATAGAAATGAAAAGATCAGCCTGTACTCGGCGCGCCTTTTGCACGCGCACGTTTAGCGGAACAAAGTAGTCGTCGTCACGTGTCAACATCGCCCGCATACCGGGCTGGGCGCCGAGCATGGTGACGAGTCTCTTTGCGATCGCCAGCGTGACGTTCTTCTCGTACGTTCCGCGAGGACCGACCGCGCCCGGATCTTCACCGCCGTGGCCGGGGTCGACCGCGACGACGATCGGCCTCCTAAGAGCTGGCCTGGACTTCGACGAATTGAGCGACGAGCTGCGGTCTGCGGGGCCGAGTCGATCCGGCGCCGCCGGGCCGACCGCGACGTCGCCCGTGCCGCTTTTCTCAAAATCGAGCAGCGTCATAAGCGGATCGGGCGGCGTCAGCGGGTACAAGTCGAGCACCAGGCGGTATCCGTAGTCCGCGACAGGCTGCAGTGCGAACAGTTGCGGATTGACCTCCGCTTTCAACTCGAGCACGACTCGCACCACTCCCGGCTTGAAGCGTGCGACGCGAATCGCCTGGATATACGGATCGCTGGGCTGCAGGCGCTGCCCGAGCTGCGCGATTTCACTGCTCAGCTCGACATCCTCGAGGTCGAGCACCAGACGCTCCGGATTTTTCATCGGCTGCATTTGGTGCGACACCGCCGAGGATGATTCGAGGATCAGCCGTGTGTATTCCTGCGCCGGCCACAGGCGCGCCGATGCGACCGTCGCCGCACTTGCGGCCGCGACCCACCACGGCACCGCCGGCAAAAGCAGCCATTGACAGACTCGGCGGCGCTCGATCGAAACGCGCGCGATCAGGGGTTCGCGGCAAATGCGGCGAGGCATGCGCTACCGGCGACGCTCGTCGCGTGCAGCGTCAGCATGCGCGCGGAATCGGCGTGCTCGAAATGCATCTCGATGTCGCCCGCAGGCAGCCACCCGGCGGCACGTTCCGGCCACTCCAGGACACAGACCGTGTCCGGACGCAAATACTCGGAGAATCCCGCATGTTCCCATTCTTCAGGGTCACCGAAACGATACAAATCAAAGTGATAGAAGTATAAGCTCGAAACGATATAATGTTCAAGCAAGGTGTAGCTCGGGCTTTTGACGGTGCCTGTCCAGCCTAGGCGGCGAAGCATCCCCCGCACCAGGGTCGTCTTTCCGGCTCCGAGCTCACCGGAGAGCGTCACCAGCATGCCCCGCGCAAGGCCGGGTGCCAAGCGCGCTCCCGCATGCGCGGTGGCCTCGGCATCGGGCAGGAGGGTGCGAAGCTCTTCTATAATCGGCATCATTTTTTCGGAAAAGCGCGCCGGCCCCTTGAGCGCCGCGACAGGCGATCCCGCTTTGGACTTCTCGCAACTTGCACGCGATATCGTGACCTGGGGGCAGGAGCTCGGCTTCGCCGAGCTGGGCATCGCCGATACCGAGCTTTCCGCCGACGAAGCGCGGCTTGGCGCGTGGCTTGACGCCGGCCGTCACGGCGAAATGGATTATATGGCACGGCACGGCGCCCGCCGGGCACGTCCGTCAGAAATGGTCGCGGGTACGATCCGCGTCATCACTGCCCGGCTCGATTACCTGCCCCGCCGCGCGCAAGATCCAGACGCAGTGCTCGCCGATTCGCGCAAGGCGTACATCTCGCGCTACGCGCTCGGCCGCGATTACCACAAGCTCATGCGCCAGCGGCTGCAGCGCCTGGCCGATCGCATCGGCAGTGCGATCGAAGGCTCAGCTGACGCCTCGGCTGACAACTCCGTTCACACCTCGGTTAACACCTCAGTTAACACCTCAGTTAACACCTATCGCTACCGCGTTTTCAGCGACAGTGCTCCGGTGCTCGAAGTTGCGTTGGCGGCAAAAGCAGGTTTGGGGTGGCGCGGAAAACACACCTTGCTGCTGACGCGCGAGGCGGGATCGTTCTTTTTCCTCGGCGAGATCTTTACCGATCTGCCATTGCCGATCACGCCGACGGTCAGCGCGCATTGCGGGACGTGCCGCGCCTGTCTCGATGTCTGCCCGACG
This sequence comes from Pseudomonadota bacterium, assembly GCA_030948305.1. Classification (GTDB taxonomy): domain Bacteria; phylum Pseudomonadota; class Gammaproteobacteria; order Burkholderiales; family Casimicrobiaceae; genus PALSA-1003. The sequence continues at coordinate 5,075 of JALZAO010000043.1, read as the reverse complement.
GGAGCGATCGTGGCCCCCTACGAGCTCGACGCACGACGCTGCATTTCGTACCTCACCATCGAGCTCAAGGGAAGCATTCCGGAGAGTCTTCGCCCGCTGATCGGAAACCGGGTCTACGGCTGCGACGATTGCCAGCTCGTGTGCCCGTGGAACAAGTACGCGCAGCCGAGCGACGAGCCGGATTTTGACGTCCGCCATGGCCTGGACAATGCCGATCTGGTGCACCTGTTCGCGTGGAGCGAGTCCGACTTCAATGTGCGCATGGAAGGCAGCGCGATTCGCCGCATCGGTTTCGAGCGTTGGCTGCGCAACCTCGCGGTCGGACTCGGTAACGCGAGCTACAGTGAGCAAATCGTCGGCGCGCTATCGTCGCGTAGCGACGATGCGTCGCCGCTGGTGCGCGAGCACGTCGCATGGGCACTGGTGGAGCAGGAAAAGAAGCGCGTCACCGCAGGCGCTCGAGAGCGATTCACGACTAGCGGATGAGCTGGTTCATCGACACAATGGGCAGCATCACCGCCAATACCAGCACGAGCACGATCGCGCCCATGAAAACGATCAGCAAAGGCTGTACCAACGCGGCAAGCCAGGTCAGCCGTCGCTCGACGTCCTGTTCCTGCTCGCGCGCCGCGCGATCGAGCATCGCGGGCAGCTGGCCGCTTTGCTCTCCATTCGCAACCAGATGAACGAGCAAGGGCGGGAATACCCGCTGGCTCGCAAGAGCACGCGCCAACGATACACCTTCCCGCACGTGCGCGGCGACGGCGTCTGCCGCCCGGCGCATCGGACGCGCCCACACTACGCCGGCGGCGGTGTCGAGCGCGCGCAGGAGCGGTGCGCCGCTGCCGGTGAGAATCGAGAGGGTGCTGGCGAAGCGGGCCGTATCCAATCCGGAAAGCACTCTGCCGGCCACCGGCAGGCGCAGCAGCAGCGCATGCCAGCGGTCTTTCCACTGTTCGCGGCGCAATAGCAGCGTCACGCCGATCACGCAGAGCGCGATCGCTCCCAACCAGTACCACCCCGTTGCACGCAGAAAGTCGCTGCTTGCGATCAGCGCCCGGGTGAGGAATGGCAGTGTCTGCCGGCTCTGCTGATAGACCGCGACGATCTGCGGCACGACGTAGAGCAAGAGCGTGGTGATGACGCCGAGCGCGATAATGGTGATCAGCCCCGGATAGATGAGCGCGAGCGTAAATTTCTGTCGCAGCACCTGCCTGGCTTCGAGATAGTCCGCGAGCCTGGACAAGACTCCGCCGAGCTGACCCGTCTCGGCGCCAACGGCAACCAGACCCCGATACAGATCGGAGAAGGTTCGCGGAAACCGCGACATCGCGGCCGCCAGCGGCTCGCCAGCCGCGACCTGATCGCGAATCGCTTCCAACAGCCGCGCTGCGCCCGGATGGTCCGTTTGCTCGGCCAACGCCGTCAGCGCCTGGTCGAGCGGCATTCCCGACGCGACCAGCGTCGCCATCTGACGCGTCGTAAGCGCCAACAGCATCGGCGACAGTCGCGTCGCTTCGTTGCGCGCGGTGATGGCGCCGGCGGAGGTTTCGATCGCTGTCGGAAACAAGCCGTCGGTGCGCAGCTGATCGCGCGCCGCACGTGAGGTTGCCGCATCGACGATCCCGCGTCGCGACCGGCCGGCGGGGTCGACGGCCTCGTAGCGAAAGGACGGCATCGGCGGCTTTCGCTTGTTAGCGGCCGAAGCCGCGTAACGGCGCGCGAAGCAGAAATTGATTGGGCTGGCCGAGCATGAGCTTCACCAGATCGTCGAGCACCTCGGTGTCCAGCGCGGCGGGGGTAAAGTCGAGTATGACCGGCTCGAACCGGTCGACGTTGCGCAAAGTGACGATGATGCTGTCGTTGACGAAATCGGGATCGAAGCGCACTTCGCAACGCAGCCCGGCCGCAACGTGGAGCGCGTTATTGGTCGCTCCCCCGCGCACGCTGGAGTCGGTCTCGCTGGTGAACTCGATATTGGCGGCGACCAGCAGGCGTTCGACCTCCGGCGAGCGGCGCATCGCGACTCGCACCGGGGGCGGCGGTGGCCCGGTCAAGGTGTAGTAGATGACGACGTGAGCAAAGACATCGTGCTGCTGCAGGCGTTGTTTGCGAAACATCACCATGCCACGATCGAAGGTCATCCCCGTATAGCGAACGATCTGCGGCAGCGTGAAGTCGCGCTCGATCGCCGGCGCTATGATTTGCAGCAGCTTGCACGCCTCGTCGAAATACTGAAAGACGGCGTGCAGGCGCTTGTCGACGCGCTCGACAACCTCGCGTGAGAGCTCTTGTTGCTCGACGCGCTTGGCGCTGACCGACTCGGCCTTCGCGCGCAACTCTTCCAGCAAGTGCGATTTGGGCGACTTGGCCACGATTCAGGATGCCGCTCCGGTAACCCGAAGCAACTCGGCTAGCGAGGTCGTGCCATCCGCGAGCCACCGCGATCCATCCGCCCGCAACGTGCGCACATTCGCGTGCGCGCAGGCCTCGCGCAGCAAGGGCTCGCCGGCGCGATCGTGTATTAGCCGGCGCAAGGTCTCGTCGACCAGCACCAGCTCGTAGATGCCGGTGCGCCCGCGGTATCCGGATTGGCTGCACGATGCGCAGCCCGCAGGACGGTACAGGCGCTGCGTCGGCGGAAGACCGAGGACCGTCAGAATCTCCGACTCGCCTGCGCTGGGCTTCGTTGCCTCTCTGCATTCGACACACAGGCGGCGCACCAGACGCTGCGCCAGGACGCCGCGCACCGACGAGGCGAGCAGGTACGGCTCGACCCCCATGTCGGCGAGGCGCGTCACGGCGCTGACCGCATCGTTGGTGTGCAAGGTCGCCAGAACCAGATGCCCGGTGAGGCTCGCCTGAACCGCGATCTGCGCCGTTTCGAGATCGCGGATCTCCCCGATCATGATGATGTCCGGATCCTGGCGCAGGATCGAGCGCAGCGAACGCGCGAAGGTAAGCTCGATCCGCGGATTGACCTGAGTCTGCCCTACCCCGTCGAGCGCGAACTCGATCGGATCTTCGACCGTCATCACGTTGAGCGCGCCGCGGGGCAGCCGCGACATTGCAGCATAGAGCGTGGTCGTCTTGCCCGAGCCGGTGGGCCCGGTAACCAGGACGATGCCGTGCGGCTCGCGGATGAGACGATCGATCTCGATAAGCGTCTCGTCGCTCATGCCGAGAGCGGTCAGATCGAGCCGCGCCGAGTCCTTGTCGAGAAGGCGCAGCACTACGCGCTCACCCGGCCCGGTGGGCAGCGTCGATACGCGCACGTCGACGCTCTTGTCGCCGAGCTTGAGCGCGATACGCCCGTCCTGCGGAAGGCGCTTTTCGGCGATGTCCAGGCTCGCCATCACCTTCAGCCGCGACACCAGAGCCGCGTGCAGCGCGCGCGGCGGCTCGATAATGTCGCGCAGCACACCGTCGACGCGGAAGCGCACGACCGAGCGCATTTCGTAGGGCTCGAAGTGAAGGTCGGACGCGCGCTCACGCAACGCCTGCAGCAGGAGCGCATTGATCATCCGGATCACCGGCGCATCGGACGTCGATCCGAGCAGATCCTCTGCCTTGGGGATGTCCTGCAGCAATCGCGCTAGGTCCGCGTCGCGTGACAAATCTTCACCAAACTGAGCGTCGCTGAACTGAGCTCCCGGCGCCGATGCCTGGTTGTACGCAGTGGCCAGCTCGGCGGCGAAGCGCTCGGCGCTGACCCTAAGCGTTTTCAGCGGCCGCTGCAGCACGCGTTTGAGCTCGCCGATGCCCTCGACCGACGCATCGTCGCGGGCGACGACCAGCACCGCGTCTCCTTCGTCGCGCAACGGAAAGACGCCGTGGGTGCGTGCGAACGCGTAGGAAACGCGGGGAGCGGCCGGGGAAGCCGCGTCCGATGCGAGGCTTGATTCAGGCATCGCCATCGCTATCGGTACCCGGGAAACACGCTACTGCGGCTTGGCCGCGGGCGCGGCGCCGGGTGTAGGGGCCGGCGATGATGGCAACCCGGTCGGCGGCGCATTTGGCGACGCATTCGGCAAGAGCGGCAGTTCCGGCACTGTGGTATCGGGCCAGAACGCCCGCTCCGCCGGCCGCAGCCGCTGCTGCTCGCCCATCAGGTAATCGTAGCGGTCGCTCGTCAGCGACGCCCCCGCACCTGCGGTGCGAATCACCGTCGGCTTGAGAAACACCATGAGGTTGGTCTTGATGCGGCGCCGGTTGTCGTAGCGAAACAGCGCCCCGAGTACCGGAACGTCGCCGACCACCGGGACGCGGTTCGATCCATCGGTGAAGCTGTCCTCGATCAGCCCGCCCAGAACGATGATCTGCCCGTCGTCCACCACAACGGTCGATTCGAGCGAGCGCTTGCTGGTGATGATGCCGGCGGCGTTGGTCGTATCCTGGATGCGCGAGACCTCCTCGTAGATCACCATCCGCACCGTCCCGCCCTCGGTGATCTGCGGCTTGACCCGCAGAGTCAAGCCGACGTCCTTGCGCTCGATGGTCTGAAACGGAGTCGGCGTCGTCGCCGAGCCGGTAACCGCGTATTGCCCGGTGATAAACGGCACGTTCTGCCCGACCACGATTTTTGCTTCCTCGTTGTCGAGCGTCAGCAGGTTCGGCGTCGACAGGATATTGGTGTTGGCGTCGGACTCGAGCGCGCGGGCAAGGAGCGCCAAATTGGTGATGGTGCCTAGCCCGGGGATGTTGATCGTGCCGCGAATGACGCCGAGGTTGAGTCCTTGCCCCAGCGCACCGAGACTGACCTGTGCATCGAGAAGGTTGCTGCCGCTGCCGCGCGTGGTGAAGTTGGTGCCGCCGCCGATCTGGGTCTGATTGTTGTTGAAGCGGCCGGGATCGAGCAGGTTCCACTGGATGCCGAACTCGGCCGCTTTGTCGGCGGAGACTTCGACCACCAGCGCCTCGACGTAGATTTGTGCCCGGCGCACATCGAGTTTTTCGACGATTGCACGAATGTTGTTATAGATCGGCTCCGGCGCCATCACGATCAAGGCGTTGTTCGCGGAATCGGCCTGGATGGTCGCGCCGCCAGCGTTGAATGCGGGCGTGCTGGGCGCCAC
>JALZAO010000341.1 GCA_030948305.1 Pseudomonadota bacterium | reverse complement strand
ATTTCCAGCTTGCGTGGGTCCTGCGACATCGCCTGAGAGTCCGCCGCTCTTGGCTTGGTTACTTCGGGTTACTTCGCTGGCGCCAAGCCCGGCTCGGCGAGCATTCCGCGGCCGATGGCTGCGACGACAGTGCTTTTGTCATCGCATCGCATCGCGATGTCCATTGCGGCGTCATGCCGGCTCCTCATCGCCGTCGTCTTCGGTCTCGACCACGCGTTCGAGGCCGGCAAGTTTTTCACCTTGATCGAGGTTGATCAGCGTGACGCCTTGCGTCGAACGGCTCATCTCGCGGATCGACGACACCTCGGTGCGGATGAGCACGCCGCTGGTCGAGATCAACATCACTTCATCGTCGGGACGCACGAGCGATGCCGCGACGACGCGGCCGTTGCGCGTCGTCTGCTGGATCGCGATCATGCCTTTGGTGCCGCGGCCGTGACGGGTGTGCTCGACGATCGGCGTTCGCTTGCCGTAGCCGTTTTCGGTCGCCGTCAGCACCGACTGCTCCTCGTCTTCGGCGACGAGCATGCTGATGACCGTCTGGCCGCGATCGAGGCTCATACCGCGCACGCCATGCGCGTTGCGGCCCATCGGTCGCACGTCGGTTTCCTCGAAGCGCACCGCCTTGCCGCCGGAGCTGAACAGCATCACGTCGTGCTTGCCGTCGGTCAAGGCGGCGCCGACCAGGAAATCACCGTCGTCGAGATCGACGGCGATGATGCCAGACGGACGAGGACGCGAGAATTCCGACAAGGGCGTCTTTTTCACCGTGCCCTTGGCGGTCGCCATGAACACGAAGCGGTCCTGAACGAACTCCTTCACCGGCAGTATTGCGGTGATCTTCTCGTGCTCGAGCAGCGGCACCAGATTCACGATCGGCTTGCCCCGCGACGCGCGCCCTCCCTGCGGCACGTTGTAGACCTTGAGCCAGTAGACGCGCCCGCGGTTGGAGAAGCAAAGAATGAAGTCGTGCGTATTGGCGCTGAACAGACGGTCGATGAAATCGTCATCCTTGGTGCCTGTCGCCTGTTTGCCACGGCCACCGCGGCGCTGCGCACGATATTCGGCGACCGGTTGCGCTTTCATATAGCCGCCGTGGGACATGGTTACGATCATGTCCTCGGGCGCAATCAGATCCTCGAGCGACAGGTCGACACCCTGCACGACGATCTCGGAGCGGCGCTTGTCGCCAAATTGATCGCGGATCGATGTGAGCTCGCCGGCGACGACGCTCGTGACACGCTCCGGCTTGGCGAGAACGTCGAGCAGGTCGACGATCTGCACCATGACCTCGCGATACTCGCCGGTGATTTTCTCTTGCTCGAGGCCGGTCAGGCGCTGCAGGCGCAACTCGAGGATGGCCTGCGCCTGGGCGTCCGACAGCTTGTAGCCGGCCGTCGTCGAACCCGAGCCGGACTGCCATCCATATTCGGGGGCCAGCCCCTCCGGTCGCGCTGCGTCCGCCGCGGCGCGGGCGAGCATTTCCTCGACCAGCGCCGAGCGCCACATTCTTTCCATCAGCGCGGCCTTGGCCTCGGCCGGCGTCGCCGCGCGTTTTATGAGCGCGATGATCTCGTCGACATTCGATAACGCGACCGCGAGTCCTTCGAGAATGTGGCCGCGGTCACGCGCCTTTCTGAGCTCGAACCGGGTGCGCCGGACGACGACCTCACGCCGATGCTGCAGAAAAAACTGGAGAAACTGCCGGAGATTCAGAACACGCGGCTGGCCGTCGACCAGCGCCACCATGTTCATGCCGAAGCTGTCCTGCAGCTGGGTCAGCTTGAACAGATTGTTGAGGATGATTTCGGCGACTTCGCCGCGCTTGAGCTCGATCACCACGCGCATGCCGGATTTGTCGGACTCGTCGCGCAGGTCGGATATTCCGTCGAGCTTTTTCTCGCGCACCAGCTCGCCGATGCGCGTGAGCAGCGTCGCCTTGTTCACCTGATAGGGAAGCTCGTCGACGATGATCGCCTGGCGCCCGCCTTTTTCGATGTCCTCGAGGTGCGTGCGGGCGCGGATCACGACGCGCCCGCGGCCGGTGCGATAACCTTCGCGCACGCCCTCGGTGCCGTAGATGATCGCCGCGGTCGGGAAATCGGGCGCCGGAACGTGCTCGATCAGCTCGTCGACCGTCAGCTCCGGATTGTCGAGCAAGGCAAGACACGCGGTGATGATCTCGGTCAGGTTGTGCGGCGGAATATTGGTCGCCATCCCAACCGCGATACCCGACGAGCCATTGATCAGCAGATTTGGAATCCGAGCCGGGAGGACCGTGGGCTCGAGCTCCTTGCCGTCGTAATTCGGCACGAAATCGACCGTTTCCTTGTCGATATCGGCCAGCATCTCCGCGGAAATCTTTTCCAGCCGGCATTCGGTGTATCGATACGCTGCCGCGGCGTCACCGTCGACCGAGCCGAAGTTGCCCTGTCCGTCGA
>JALZAO010000340.1 GCA_030948305.1 Pseudomonadota bacterium | reverse complement strand
CTCTGGCTCCGCGCGATCCCTTCGATGAGCTGATCGATGCCGATCTGGCGGCGACCGCGGCGCAGCGATGCCTCACTGAACTGCGCCAACTGCGCGAACTGCGCGCTCCTGATAACGTCGACGTCTCGCGCTACATCACGCCGGAAATCGTCGCCGATGTCGACGCGGTTCGCGCTGCCCTGGGCTACGAACGCATCAATCTTTGGGGCGGCTCCTACGGCACCCGAGTCGCGCAGGAATTCGTGCGGCGCTACCCATCGCGTGTCCGCAGCATGGTGCTCGACGGCGTCGCGCCACCGGCAATGAGAACCATGCTCGACGTCTGGCCTGCGCGCGAGGCCGCGCTCACCGAAGTTCTGGCCGCATGCAGCGAAGACTCGGTTTGCAAACGCGCGTATCCCGACCTTAATGCAACCCTAGGTGAGATCAAGATCGCGCTCGGCGCGGCGCGCCGGATCACGGTCGCCGATCCGCGTACCGGTGTGCTGCGCGAGATTCCGTTGAGTTTCGATACCGTGGTTGGTGCATTGCATGGGCTCGCGTACGCGCCCGAATTGGCGAGCCTCATACCGCCGCTGCTCGGTCGCGCCCAGGCCGGCGATTTTGCGCCGCTGCTGGCCGCCGCGATGCTGTTTGCCCGCGATCTGGAACAAACCATGAATCTCGCCTTGCACTACGCGGTGACTTGCGCGGAGGACGCACCGCGCGTGACGATCAGCGACAGCTCCAGGATCCTCGCGACGCTGCGCGCGCCATCGCTGGCCACACGTAATCTCGCGGCCTGTGACGGCTGGCCGCGTCCGCTTCTGCCGGCAGACTTCTACGAGCCTCTCACCAGCGCCGTTCCGACGCTGATTCTCTCCGGTGGGCTGGATCCGGTCACGCCACCGGCCAACGGCGAGATCGTTTCCAGGTCGCTGTCGAATAGCCGCCATGTCATTGCGGCAGGTTACGGCCACATCGTTTCACCGCACGCATGCGCGCCGCGGCTGATCGAAAAATTCATCGACGCGGCCGGTTTCGCGACGCTGCCCGAGCCTTGCCTCGACTACCTCGCGACGAGCAAGCGACCGCCGATTTTCTCGTCGCTGCTGGAACCGAAATGATCGAGGTCGACGGTCTCGAGAAGCACTTCGGCAAGCACCACGAGATCAAAGCGGTCGCCGGCGCCACGTTTCGCGCCGAGAACGGCGAGATCACCGGATTGCTCGGCCCCAACGGCGCCGGCAAGACGACGCTGCTGCGCATGCTGGCCACCTTGATTGCACCGGACGCCGGCAGCGCACGCATCGACGGGCTCGAGGTGGTGGGCGACCGCTACGCGGTTCGCGCCCGTATCGGCGTGCTGTCGGACGCCCGCGGCCTCTACGCCCGGCTCACCGCGCGCGAGAACGTGCGCTATTACGGGCGCCTGCACGGCCTCGGCGGCGCGGCTCTCGATGCGCGGGTCGAGACTTTGCTGGCGCAATTCGGCCTCGCCGCGCTCGCCGACCGCCGCGCTCACGGTTTCTCGCAGGGAGAGCGGATGAAGGTCGCGATTGCGCGCGCGCTGGTGCACGATCCGGCAACCATCCTGCTCGACGAGCCCACCAACGGACTCGACATCATGAGCATACGGAGCCTGCGTGAGCTCTTGCGCGGGCTGCGCCAGGCGGGAAAATGCATCCTGTTCTCGACCCACGTGATGCAGGAAGTCGCCGCGCTGTGCGACACGGTCGTGATCCTCGGCCACGGTCGAGTCGTCGCCAGCGGCAGCGGCGCGGAATTGATGAGCCGCACCGGCCGCGCTTCGCTGGAGGACGCGTTTGTCAGCCTGCTGGGCTCCGGAGAGGGCCTGGCCGCATGAGCGACGCCGCGCGCATCTTCACCGTCGCAGGCAAGGAAATCCTCGACACGATTCGCGATCGGCGGACCATTCTGGTCACGCTGCTGACGGCGATCGCCGCCGGGCCGGTGTTCCTGGTGCTTATTTTCAACATGACCGCGAACCAGGCGGACAAGGCCCGCGAGCTCAAGCTTCCGGTCGTCGGCCGCGAAAACGCGCCGGCGCTGATTGCATTTCTGGAACGCTCGCAGGTGGTGATACAAGAGGCGCCTGAGGACTACGAAGCGAAGATTCGCGCCGGCGATCTCGACGTTGCGCTCTGGATCGACCCGGCGTTCGAGACCGACGTTGCGGCCGGCAAGGCTGGAACCGTCCGTCTCGTCTACGATCGGTCGCGCGACCGCGCGCGTGCGGCGATCAATTCCGCGGAATCGCTGCTGGTCTCCTATAACCGCTTATGGGGCACTCAGCGGCTGGTATTGCGCGGCATCGCGACCGAGGTCGCGCGCCCGCTCAAGATCGAGGATGTCGATCTCGCGACGCCGCAGCAGTCAGGCTCGCTGGTGCTGTTCCTGGTCGCATTCTATGGCCTGTTCGCATCGATGATGGGCGGCATGGCTC
>JALZAO010000339.1 GCA_030948305.1 Pseudomonadota bacterium | reverse complement strand
ACGCATTGAGGACAAAAGATCATGAGCGAGATTCACCGCAACTTCATCGGCGGCGATTGGGTGGCCGGTGCCGAGACTGCCAGGAACATCAATCCGTCGGATTTGAGCGACGTCGTCGGTGAATACTCCCGGGCCGACAAGGTGCAGGCCGACAGCGCGATCGCCGCCGCGCGCGCCGCATTTCCGGCGTGGTCGATGTCCTCGGTGCAGGATCGCGCGAATCTTCTCGACGCTGTCGGTAATACCATCCTCGCCCGCAAGGACGAGCTCGGGCGGCTGCTTTCGCGTGAAGAAGGCAAGACGCTGCCCGAAGGCATCGGCGAAGTCGTGCGCGCGGGGCAGATCTTCAAGTTCTTCGGCGGCGAGGCGCTGCGGCTGGCCGGGGAAAAAATTCAATCGATCCGCCCCGGCGTCGATGTCGAGGTAACGCGCGAGCCCCTGGGCGTCATCGGCATCATCACTCCATGGAATTTTCCGGTGGCGATTCCGGCGTGGAAGATCGCGCCTGCGCTCTGCTACGGAAACTGTGTGGTGTTCAAGCCCGCGGAGCTGGTGCCGGGGTCGGCATGGGCTCTGTCCGAAATCATCATCAAAGCGGGCATACCGGCGGGAGTATTCAACCTCGTCATGGGGCGCGGCAGCGTCGTCGGCGAGACCATCATCAACGACCGGCGCGTCGACGCGATCAGCTTTACCGGCTCGGTGGCAACCGGCCGCGCGATCGCGGCCAAGGCAATCGCGCGCATGGCCAAGCTGCAGCTGGAAATGGGTGGAAAGAATCCGCTGGTCGTGCTTGACGACGCTGACTTGGGAGTGGCCGTCAATTGCGCGGTCAACGGCGCGTTCTTCTCAACGGGACAGCGCTGCACGGCTTCGTCGCGCCTGATCGTCGGCGCGAACATCCACGACCGTTTTGTCGCCGCGTTGAGCGAGCGCCTGGGGTCACTCAAAGTCGATGACGCGCTGACGCCGGGAACGGACATCGGACCGGTGGTCGATGAGACCCAGCTCAAGCAGAATCTTGACTACATCGGCATCGGCCAGCGCGAAGGCGCGAAGCTTGCCTACGGAGGCGAAATGCTCAAGCGCGCCAAGCAGGGCCACTATCTCGCGCCGGCGCTCTTGACCGAGGCGACCAATGCCATGCGCACTTCGCGCGAGGAAATATTCGGCCCGGTCGCCAGCGTCATCCGGGTCAAGGATTACGACGAGGCGCTCGCGGTGGCCAACGACACCGACTTCGGCCTCTCGGCCGGCATCGTGACCACGTCGCTCAAATATGCGTCGCACTTCAAGCGCGAAAGCCAGGCGGGCATGATCATGGTCAATCTGCCGACCGCCGGCGTCGACTATCACGTGCCCTTCGGCGGCCGCAAAGGCTCCAGCTACGGACCGCGCGAGCAGGGCCGCTATGCGCGCGAATTCTTCACCGTCGTCAAAACGGCCTACACGCTGCCGTGAACCTCGGCCGCTCGCGGCGGTCCATCGGCAATGCCGGATTCAAAGAGCCAGCTTGCGATTCGCGCCCGATCGCTGAAGGAGCTCGATGCGGGTATCGTGCGTTGTCGCGGGTGTCCGCTCTGGGAGCGCGCGACTCAGTCGGTCTGCGGCGAAGGCGGTGCCAAGGCCAGCGTCATGCTGGTCGGCGAGCAACCGGGCGATCAGGAAGATCTCACCGGCAAGCCCTTTGTCGGGCCCGCGGGACGGGTCCTTGACGACGCGCTGGAAAAAGCCGGCGTCGATCGCAAACAAGTCTATGTCACCAACGCGGTCAAGCATTTCAGCTGGGAGCCGCGCGGCAAGCGGCGCATGCACAAGACGCCGGCGCAGCAGGAAGTGGCAGCTTGTCTCGACTGGCTGCTCGGCGAAATCCGGCTCATCACTCCGCGTTTGATCGTCTGCCTGGGCGGCACCGCGGTGCGCGCGCTCCTCGGTGCGAAGGTCAAGGTGCTGGTCAATCGCGGAAAATTCTTCGACAGCGAGTGGGGACCGAAAATACTGGTGACGGTCCACCCTTCGTCCATTCTCCGCGTCCCGCCCGAGGATCGCGCTGAGGCGTTCGATTTACTGGTGAAGGATCTCGCGCGGATCAACGATTTGTAGGCGTCGATTGTCCGGTCCTACACTCCTCGCAAAACTCGTTGACACTTCGCAAGCTGTCGGCGAGCATGCCGCCCGGCGCACGAAGATAGCCCGCATGGCAGACTTCCTGCGCGGGCTTGCGCCGTTGGAAATCGACATTGGCGTCTGCTATCTCGCCGGCGTGACGCGGCAGGGACGAAGCGGGGTCGGTTACGCGCTGATCCGCGACGCGCGGCCGGCAACGAATGCCGAAGAGCCCGCGCTGACCCTGACGGAGGTTGATGCAACGCTGGAGCAGATCACTCGAGCCAGTGGCCGCGGATCGGTGTCCGAGCGCAGCCGCCTCTTGTCCGCGCTTTTCGCAAAAGCG
>JALZAO010000338.1 GCA_030948305.1 Pseudomonadota bacterium | reverse complement strand
ATAATGTTCGAGCAGAGCCGGCAGCGCGTCCGACGAGTAGGGTCCGTGCATGGCGAAAACGCCATCGCTCGATTGCCACGGATCGCGCCCGCGGTCGAGATAACCGATCAGCACCCAGCGCAAGGCAAGGCCGCGCTGCCGCGTGAGGTCGACCAGCTTTTCCAGGCGTCGCGCGCCCTTGTCGGGACCGATCGCCCCCAGCACCGCCACCACCGGACGCCCGTCGTCGCAAAACGGCAACGGCACGCGAATCGCATCGGCGCGCGAGATCCCGTTGGTGCTGCCGTGCGGTATGACTTGCACTTCGTGTTCGGGAAAATAGCGGCGCAATAGGGTCGCCGCCCAGCTCGAAGGCGCAATCACGAACGCGGCACGCTCGAGTAGCGCGCGATGCTTGGCGCGCCAGGCCTCGATGTCGATTCCGGCGAACTCGGTCTGCGCCGCAAGGCAGGCCGCGCAGACCGCGGCATCGGTCACGGCGCCGCAGTAGACCTGTTCCGCATTCAGAAAAGTGATCGTGGGGCACGCGAAATTCAGATCATGCACGGTGTAGCCGTAAGGCAATTCGGTTTCGGCGAGGGCGCTGATCAAACCGTCGCGGCAGCCGGAAATGTTGTGCAGGTGGATCATCTCGATGCCAAACCTGGCGCACAGACCCGATAAAAGCTCGCCCCATCGCTCGCCCGGAAGCCGCTGAAAATCGTAGCTTCTAATCTTTCCTTGAGCGTGCTCCTCGAGCTGCCATTCGTCGCCGATCGCAATCAGCAGGTAATGATGAAATGCCGAGGACGACGCGGCCATCAGCGCCCGCACGTGATATTCCGTGCCGCCTCCGTGACCGTGAATCACATGCAGCAATCCGGGCAGAGGATCGGTCAGCATCCGGTAGTGCGCCAGCGCGAGCTCGCGCAGCGGACGAAGCGGGTCGGCGGCGATGTAGGCAGCGACGAGCTCGAGGTAGTCCGGGTGGCGTTGGAGAAGAATGGCCATGTTGCGCTGCGCGAGATCACTACGCTTGGCGCCGAACGAGCTGCCGCCCAGATGCACCACGAATGCGTCGTCGCAGAGAACGTTGCGAAATCCGGCGCGGGCGGCGCGCATGCAAAAGTCGTTCTCCTCGCCGTAGCCCAGACCGAAACCCGGATCGAAGCCCCCGATCGAATCGAGCAGCGCCCGCCGGATATAAAGACAGAAACCGACACCGGTGGGCAGGTCCGGGTAGGACGGCGCGGCGGCCCGCTCGAGAGCTCGAACCATCGGCTCGGTATCGCCCTCCGGAGGCCACGGATTGTTTTCGCAGAACCGCGGCAGCGAGCAGATTTCGGCATTGTTGGAAAACGGCGTGATGGTGCCGATGCAAGCGTCCGATCGCGCGCAGCGGACGAACTTGTCGAGCCAGCCGCGGGTGACGATGGTATCGGAGTTGAGCAGAACCACGTCGGCGCCGGCACGCGCCGAGCTCATGCCCCGATTGGCGGTCAGCGTGAAGCCGACATTGCTCTCATTCGAGACACAATGCACCTGCGGCAATGCGCGCGATTGCATTTCGCCAAGGTAGGCGCCAATCGCCGGGTCGGGTGAGGCATCGTCGATGAGCAGGAGACGGTAATCACCATCTGTGTGCAGGAGGACGCTGTCGACGCAGCGCCTCAAGTCGTCGGCGGCGTTGTAGACCGGGACGATGATGTCGATTGCGGGGCCAGGCGGGTGCGGCATCAAAGAGTGCGAGCCAGCCAGAGCTTCACTCGGAACCACGGGAGCTTGATCCACCAGCGCGCGCTTTGCCGATAGGCGACGGTAAGCTCCGTCGCATGGAGCGCGGCATGGAGCCGGTTTTGTTCACCCTCGAGCGCGGCGATGCGAGACTCGAGCGCCACGATGCGAGACTCGCGTGCCGCGATGGTCTGCGCGCGCTCGGCGAGGCGCCCGTCGCGCTCTTCGCGCGCATCATTGAGTTCCTGAACGCTCCGCTCCATGTCGCCGATGGCGCGCTCGCGCTGGGCGACTATTGCTTCCAGGTCATGGATATGTCCTGTCTGGCGATCGAGCGTGGCGATATGCTCCCCGAGCAGCGCGTCAAGGCGCAAGACTTCGCGGGCATTGGACTCGTGGCGCTTGAGCTCGGTGTCGTCGGCATCGGCGAACAGCGAGCCGGGTGCGACCGGTATGACCGCCTTGGCGGAGCGAGCAGCAACGACGACGAAATACATCCCTTCCGTCGGCTTGTAGGAAGCAACGCCGCCGGCGTCGCCGAGCCATGCTTCGGCACCGCCCGTCGGATGCTCGGGCCAGATCGACGACCAAGGTGTAACGCGCTGGTGGTACCACGATTGCGCCGGGAAAGATTCGGCCATCAGCGCCGCGAGTCCTTCGCGATACAGCTCATGCCGATGGAATTCGTTGACGTATCCGCGCGTGTCGCTGTACAGGCGCTTGTTGGGCGACGATATGACCAGCAATCCCTCGGGCTTGAGC
>JALZAO010000042.1 GCA_030948305.1 Pseudomonadota bacterium | reverse complement strand
CTCGCCGGCGGTGTGAGAGTCGACTACCCGCACCTGCTTCACACTCATGGCGCCAGTTCCTCCCCGTCCGCACGACGTCGCTCCAGTGCGATCATAATAGCGCCGTCTTGAGCCCGCGCAGGACGCAAGTATCGTAACGGATCGCGTGCCTCAGAACCAAAGACAAGAGGGAGCACACAATGAAAAGGATGGCGATGAGGCAATGGCTGATGGCCACTCTGCTGACGCTGGCGAGCGCAAGCGCGCTCGCCGCGGATACGCTCAAGCTGGCGATCGGGCAGCGCGGCAACTGGGAAAACGCGGCGCCGGAGCTCGGTCAGAAGGCGGGCTTTTTCGCCAAGCAGGGCTTGACGCTGGAGCTCCTCTACACCCAGGGCGCGGGCGAGACGCTGCAGGCGGTGATCTCGGGCAGCGTCGACCTGGGCCTCGGCGTCGGCACCGCGGGCGTGCTCGGCGCCTTCGCCAAGGGCGCTCCCGTGCGCGCGATCGCCAACTCGATGACCGGCGCGGACGATCTGTTCTGGTATGTCCCCGCGGCCTCGCCGATCAAATCGCTCAAGGACGCGTCCGGGAAGACAATCGCCTATTCCACCAGCGGTTCATCGAGCAACTGGACGGTGCTGGCGTTCATCCGGGAATTCGGCGTCCAGGTGAAGCCCGTGGCCACCGGCAGCCCATCGTCGACGTTCACGCAGACGATGTCGGGCCAGGTCGACATCGGCTGGTCGTCGCCGCCGTTCGGTGTCGAAGCGCTGCAGCAGGGCCGCATCCGCATCGTCGCCCGCGAAAGCGACGTGCCGGCTTTTCGCAACCAGACCGTTCGGCTGATGATCACCAACACCGCGACCGCCGAGCAGCGGCGCGAGGTCATCGACCGTTACCTGCAGGGCTATCGCGAAACGCTGGACTGGATGTATTCCGATCCCGCCGCGCTGAAGGCCTACGCCGAATGGGTCGGTATTTCGGAAGCCCTTGCGAAGCAGGTGCGCGACCAGTTCTTTCCCAAGGAGAATCTTCGGCTCGAGCGGCTGTCCGGCCTCGACGAGGCGATGGCGGATTCGGTCAGCCTGAAGTTTCTGCCAGCGCCGCTGACCAAGCCACAGCAGGACGAGTTGTTCAAGTACTACACGCGCGCGAAATAGGGTTTCGGTCCTATTCGATGGTCCCGATCTCGCGCCGCCATAGCTCCCAGACCCGGGCCAATTGCGTATCGTTGGTCGCCGCGGCCATGGCCGCCTCCCGCGGGTTGAGATAGTTCACTTCGCCCAGCGACACCGCCTGCAGCTGCAGCTTGGCATTGACCTCGGCGTAGATCGCGCGATACAAGGCCTGCTCGATCGAGGTGCCGACCACGGTCGAGCCGTGGCCGCGCATCAGCACCGTCGACCGCGCGCCGAGCGCGGCCGCCAGTGCCACACCCAGCCGCGAGTCGCTGATCAACATGTCGGTGTCTCCGGCAACCTCGCGTATCTCGAACAGCGCCGCGCCTTCGCCCAGAAATCCGCTCATGTGGAAGATCGGCCGCAGCGGCTGACCGGTAACGCCAAAGGGGATGACGCTCGGCGAATGGCTGTGGACGATCGCCTGAACATCGGACCGCGCACGGTAGATCTCGCCGTGAATGAACCGTTCCAGATACACGCGGCGTCCCACTGCATCGAGCGCCGTGCCGCCGAGGTCGAAGGTAATGATGTCATCGCGCCGGACGAGGCCCGGCGCCATATTGCGCGCGAGCAGGAAGTGGCCGGGGGACTTGTCGTGCCGCGCGCTGACGTGACCGAAGCCGTCGACGACGCCCTGCCGGTACAGTATGCGATTGGCGACGACGAGTTTGTCGACGAGCTCGGAAGCGGCCGCAGCCGGCGGTACGGCGTCAACCATGTTTCGCTCCAGAAAAGCCCGTTGCAGCACTGGAGCGAAGCGCGCGCGTCAGGATGGCGTGCAAAAGCACATTGGCGCCCGCCTCGAGGTGCTCCGGGCGCGCATCCTCGATCTCATTGTGGCTGATCCCGTCCTTGCAGGGCACGAATATCATCGAGGTCGGGGCGACGCGCGCAATGTAGATCGCATCATGACCCGCGCCGCTCACCATCTCACGATGCGGGTACCCAAGCGCACGCGTCGCGGCGCGCACGGCATCGACGCAGCTCGAGTCGAAACGTGACGCCGGGACGTGGTCGACTTGTTGCAGATCGCATTCGAGGCCAAGGTCTTGGGCAATCGCGGCCGCCGCGTCGCGAAGCTCACGGTCCATCGTGGCAAGCTGCCCGTCATCGGGATGCCGCATGTCGACGGTCATCTTGACGCGGCCCGGAACGACGTTGCGCGAGTTGGGCGTGACCTGCATGAACCCGACCGTGGCCCGGCCGTCGGGCGCATGGCGCACCGCCAGCGCGTGGATCGCTTCGACCATGCGCGAAGCCCCGCGCAATGCATCGCGGCGCGCTTCCATCGGCGTTGGCCCGGCATGCGCGTCCTGTCCGGTCCATACGCAGTCGTACCAGCGCAGGCCCAGCGCTCCTGTCACCACGCCCACGATCTTGTCCTCGCGCTCGAGAACGGGACCCTGCTCGATATGCGCCTCGAAATAGGCGTCGAGCGGGCGTCCGCCGACCGGTGCGTCTCCGGCATAACCGATCGCGTTGAGCGCATCGCCAAACGCTATGCCGTCGATGTCGCGCTGCTGCCGAATGTGTTCAAGCGTGTACACACCGGCGAACGCACCTGAGCCTCCCATCACAGGGACGAAGCGGCTGCCCTCCTCGTTCGTCCATATCGCGACGCCCACCGGGTTATCCGTTACGATGCCCGCGTCGTTGAGGCTTCGCAGCACTTCCAATCCGGCGAGCACGCCGTAGTTGCCGTCGAATTTGCCGCCCGACGGTTGCGTATCGATATGGCTTCCCGTCAGCACCGCACGCGCCGCAGGATCGCGGCCGGGCCGCGTTGCGAAAATGTTGCCTGCACCGTCGATGTCGATGTGGCTGCCGGTTGTCCGGAGCCAGCCGACGACGAGATCGCGTCCCTGCCCATCGAGGTCGGTGAGCGCGAGACGTCGCACGCCTCCCTTGGGCGTGGCGCCGATTTTCGCCAGGTCCATGAGTGATCGCCAGAGGCGGGCGCCATCGACTCGAAGCGAGCCTGTGGCGCTGTCCGGGGAATGAAGCGCATCGGAGGGTGCCGTCATTCGTCAGTCCTACTCACTCGTCGGCTTGCCCGCTTCCACCGAGCCGCGCATGTATCCATTCGGCGGCGCGCAGCGTCGCACGATCGGCGCCGACGGCGCCGACGACGCTGACGCCGACGGGCAATCCGTGCGGCCCGTGCGCGACAGGCACATGCACGACGGGCACGTGCAGCAGCGTCCATATCCGGTTGAACAGCGGATCGCCGGTGGCAGCGATCCCCGCGGGCGCCTCGCCCACGGCGCTGGGCGCGACCAGCACGTCGAACGCGTTGAAGATCTCCGGAAGCATCGCGCGGCAGGTCCGAGTCAGTGAGCGCCCCGCATCGTATTGCTGCGGCGACACCGCGAGACCCGCATCGATCATCCTGGTCATATCCGCGCTCAAGTCTTTACGGTGCACGAGATTTTCGTGCGACAGAGATTTCGCGACTTCGAACACCATGATCGCCGTCTGCGCCGCAGCCAAGCCCGCAAACGGCGGCGGCAGCGTCACGTCCCGAACGCTCGCGCCAGCGGCACGCAGCCGCTCCGCCGCGCCTTCGAACATCGCGACCGTTTCGGGTTGCGCGCGATTCCATTCGTAGGTTCTGCACATGCCGATCCGCGGAGCATCAGTCCTCGCCGAGTCGGTCAGGAGCTCGTGCCGGTCGGTGAGCGCGGCCACAAACAGCGCGACATCTGGCACGCTGCGGGCAAGTACGCCGATGGTGTCGAGCGTATCGGAAATCATCTTGACGCCGACGCGAGCCACCAGACCGAAGGTCGGCTTGTATCCGACCACGCCGCAAAACGCCGCGGGCCGCACGGTCGACCCCGCCGTCTGCGAGCCGAAGGCGAGCGGAACCATGCCGTCGGCGACCGCGGCTGCGGAGCCCGACGATGAACCTCCGGGCGTGTGCTGCAAGTTTCGCGGATTGCGTGTCGGCCCGGGGTGGAAGGTCGCGAACTCGGTCGTGACGGTCTTGCCGACGACGATCGCGCCCGCTGCTCTCGCAAGCGCGACGCATGCGGCGTCGGAAGCGGGACGATGGTTGGCATAGATCGGCGACCCGTAACTTGTTGGCATGTCGAAGGTGTCGAACAGATCCTTGACCGCAATCGGAAGCCCGTGCAGCAAGCCCATCGAGGGTTGCGCGTCGAGCGCGCGAGCGCGCTGCATCGCCGCATCGGTGTCGAGGAAAGTCCAGGCGTGCACCGCGGATTCGCGCTCGGCAATGCGCTCGAGGCAGTCTTGGAGCAGCGAAACTGCCGTGATCTCCCGCGTCGCCAGCTTGCGCGCCGCAGCGGTTGCGTTCAGTAGATTCAGGCTCCCCACCTTAGTGGCTCCTTTTGTGCGCACGCTTCAGTGATGCGCAATGCGTGCTGTTGCAATGGGTACGTCTCGCAGGTGACACGCAACCCAGTGCGCCGGCGAAGCTTCCTTGAGCACCGGTTCTTCGACCTTGCAGCGATCGAAGGCATAGGGACAGCGGGTATGGAAGCGGCAACCCGCGGGCAACTCGATGGGACTCGGCACATCCCCGGCGAGGATGAGGCGTTTTCGACGCGCGGTGGGATCGGGAACCGGCACCGCCGACAACAGCGCTTCGGTATAAGGGTGCTGCGGGCTTGCAAACAAGGCGCGCGTCGACGCAATCTCCACGATTCTGCCGAGATACATCACCGCGACGCGGTGGCTGATGTGCTCGACCACCGCCAGATCGTGGGCAACGAAGAGATATGACAGACCGAATTCCCGCTGAAGATCGACCAGCAGGTTGATGACCTGCGCCTGGACCGAAACGTCGAGCGCTGACACCGGCTCGTCGCAGACGATCAATCTGGGCTGGGGCGCGAGGGCGCGGGCGATGCCGAGGCGCTGCCGCTGTCCGCCGGAAAATTCGTAGGGATACTTGGTCATCTGGTCGGAGCGCAAGCCCACTTTCTCGAACAGCGAAAGTACCCGTTTTTCGATTTGCGCGCCCGTTGCCTGTTCGAAATTGCGGATCGGCTCCGCCACGATGTCTGCCGCTCGCATGCGCGGATTGAGCGACGCATAAGGATCCTGAAACACCGCCTGCAGCTCGCGCCGATAGGGCCGCATGGCGCCACCCCTGAGTTGATCGATTCGCTTTCCTCGCCACAGGATCCTTCCCGAGGTCGGCTCGACCAGCCTGAGCACGGTCTTGCCGAGCGTGGTCTTGCCGCAGCCGCTTTCGCCGACAAGGCCAAGGGTTTCCCCTTCGGCGATCGCAAAGCTGACATCGTCGACCGCATGCACCTCTCCCCGCGCGCGACCGAGGACCCCGCCGCGGACGGCGTAATGTTTGGTCACATTCGCCACCTCCAGCAGCGGACCCGCTATTGTCGTGGCGACTGCCTCTTCCTGGCCGCCCTTCATCATACGATCGCGTCCGCGAGCAAACGCTCCGACTCCCAGCAGGCCGCGCCATGGCCGGGCGTCTTTTCCTCGAACGGAGGATATTCGTTCTGGCAGCGCATGGTGGCGTAAGCGCAACGCGGTGCGAACGCACAGCCGACGATTCTCTCCGACAGTGACGGCACGGTGCCGGCAATTTCGGTCAGCCGCGTACCGGCGCCCCGGCTGGCGGCGCCGAGCTTCGGGATCGAGTCGAGCAATCCGCGAGTATAGGGATGGCAAGGATTCGCAAACAAGGCTTCGACCGGCCCTTCCTCGACCTTGCGTCCCGCGTACATCACCACCACGCGCTGCGCCATCTCCGCCACCACCCCCAGATCGTGGGTGATCAGCATAATGGCAGCACCGGTTCTAGCTTTGAGCTCCCGCATCAAGTCGAGGATCTGCGCCTGGATGGTGACGTCAAGAGCCGTGGTCGGCTCGTCGGCGATCAACAGCCGCGGTTCGCAGGCGAGTGCCATCGCGATCATGACCCGCTGCCGCATTCCTCCCGAAAGCTGGTGCGGATACTCTCCAACGCGGCGTTCCGGTTCCGGGATTTTGACCAGCCTCAGCATCCCGATCGCATTGTGCATCGCGTCTTCGCGCGAAAGACCGCGGTGAAGGATCAGCACTTCGGCAATCTGGCGGCCGATGGTCAACACCGGATTGAGCGAAGTCATCGGCTCCTGGAAGATCATGGAAATGGCATCGCCGCGAACCTCCCGCATCTTCGCTTCCGATAACTTGAGCAGATCGCGTCCTTCAAACACGACGCTACCCTCGACCGTTCGCCCGGGTGGCGATGCGATCAGGCGCAGGATCGAAAGCGATGTGACGCTTTTGCCGCAGCCGGACTCGCCGACGATGGCGAGCGTCTCCCCGCACGCGACGGAAAAGGAAACGCCGTCGACGGCGCGCACCACCCCGTCGCGGGTGAAAAAATAGGTCTTCAATCCCCTCACGTCAAGAAGCGTGGAAGTTGGTGCGTTCGCCGTTTTCATGGCTTCACATCCGTCGAGCCAGCCGCGGGTCGAGCGCATCGCGCATGCCGTCGCCGAGCAGGTTCACGGCGAGCACCGTCAGCGACAAACAGATGCCGGGAAAAAGGATGAGATAACCAGCGATCTGAATCAGGCTTCGGCCCTCGGCCATGATGTTGCCCCAGCTGGGAATGTTGGGCGGCGTGCCGGCTCCGATAAACGAGAGTATCGCCTCGGTGATCATCGCCGACCCGCAGACATAGGTTCCCTGCACCAGCAACGGGGCGACGATGTTGGGCAGGATGTGGCGCATCAGGATGCGGGGCAAGGTTGTGCCGGATGCGATGGCGGCTTCGACGTAGGGCTGCTCGCGCAGCGTCAATACGAGGCTGCGCACGAGCCGCACGACGCGCGGCACTTCGGCGAGCGTGATGGCGGCGATGACGTTGCCCACGCTCGCCTTGGTAAGCGCCATCAGGGCGATGGCGAGCAGCACAGAAGGGATCGACATCAGCCCGTCCATCACCCGCATCACGACTGCGTCGAGAGCGCGGACATAGCCTGTGACCAATCCGATCGCCACGCCGAGTAGGGTCGAGAACATCGCGACCGCAAGGCCAACGATCAGCGACACCCGTGCTCCATAGACCACGCGACTGTAAACGTCGCGGCCGAGCATGTCGGTGCCGAACCAGAAGTCAGCCGACGGGGGCTTCAAGCGCTTGATCGGCGCCACCGCTTGCGGGTCGATCGTCCCGAGCCACGGCGCGAAGATCGCGATCGCGACCATGCAAATCAGGATGACCCCGCCGATGAGCGCCGTCGGATGGCGCCTGAAGGCGTCGCGAAAGCGGCGCCAGGTCGGCGACACCGACCTGGGCGAGGCGATCGATGGGTCGATAAAAGCGGTTGCACTCATATCAGTAGCGTATGCGAGGATCGAAGAAAACGTACGACAGGTCGACCAGCAGATTGACCAGCACGTAGACCGCGGAAAAAATCAGAATCACGCCTTGAATGATGGGATAGTCGCGGCGCAGGATCGCATCGACCGTCAGCCGCCCGACCCCCGGCAGTGCGAACACGGTTTCGGTCACGATGGCGCCGCTGATCAAGAGCGCGATGCCCATGCCGATGATGGTCATGATGGGAATCGCGGCGTTCTTGAGCGCATGGCCGATCAGCACCTGGTCGGGCGCAAGCCCCTTTGCCGCCGCCGTGCGGATGTAATCCTGCGAGAGCACGTCGAGCATGCTGGCGCGCGTCATGCGGGCAATCAAGGCGACATAGACCGTCCCGAGCGCAATGCTCGGCAGGATAAGATGGCGCAGCCACTCCCACACACCGTCGCGAATATTGCGGTAGCCCTGCACCGGCAGCCAGTCGAGCTGCACTGAAAAAGTCAGAATCAGAATATAGGCAAAAACAAATACCGGCACCGAGAAGCCGAGCACCGAGAAAGCCATCACCGCACGATCGAGCCAGGTGCCCGCCTTCGCGGCGGCGACCACTCCCAGCGGGACCGCAACCAGGATCGCGACCGTCAGCGTGCAAAGGGTCAATGCGACCGTCGGCTCGATCCGCTGCCCGATCAATTGCGTCACCGGCAGATTGGTGAAGATCGAGGTGCCCAGATCGCCGTGCAGCAGCGCCCATACCCATCGGCCGAACTGAACCAGGAAGGGCTCGTCAAGTCCCAGGCGGGCATGAATGAGGCGGATGTCCTCGTCGGTCGCGATGTCTCCGGCGATCACCGCCGCCGGATCGCCGGGTGTCAGATAAAGAAGGGAAAAGACGACAAACGCGACCACCGCCATGACCACGATGGTGGAGAACAGGCGGCGGACAATGTACGCGATCATCGGCCGCCTGGCAGGCTAACGGTATGCGAGAAAACCGCTATTTCTTCTCGACGTTCCACATGAGCGTGATCGGCGCAATGATCACGCCGCTCAGGTTGGTGCGGTAAGCGGTCGGCAGGATGAACTGCGCGGTTGGTACATAAGGCACGAATTCAAAAGCACGCATCTGCACCGCGTCCGCGGCCTTTTTCGAGCTGACCGCGTCCGTCGTGGCAAACCACGCGTCGCGCAACTCCTCGATCTTCGGATCGTCCGGCCAGCCAAACCACGCCTTCTGACCCGATCCGCGAACGGCAAAATTGACCGCGGGAGATGTCACATCGGGACCCACGAGCCAGGTGTGGAAGATCGACCAGCCGCCTTTGTCGACCGGCTCCTTGGACGTCCGGCGCGTGATCAGCGTGCCCCAGTCGCCTGCCTGCAAGTCGACGTTGAGGCCGAGCTTGCGCAGCGTCTCGGCGGTCAGCAGCGATTGCGAATGAACGATCGGTTGATCCGTCGCCGATATGATGACGATCTTCTCGCCCTTGTAGCCGGCCTCCTTGATGAGCTGCTTTGCCTTCTCGAAGTCGCGCTTGCCCTTCAGAGGTTCGGCGCCGATTTCACTGGCGAGCGGCGTGCCGCAGGTGAAATAAGAGTAGCAGGGATGGCCGTTCTTGACGTCGCCGGCGATGCCAAGCACGTAGTCGTTCTGATCGATGGCATAGAGGATCGCCTGGCGCATCTTCTGATTGTTGAACGGCGGGTACATGAAATTGAAGCGCAGCAATCCTATCG
>JALZAO010000337.1 GCA_030948305.1 Pseudomonadota bacterium | reverse complement strand
CGCCTGCTCCTTGCACGCTATCCGTAGCGTGGAATGTTTAGCGTCGCCGGCCGGCGCTGATTCGCGGTCGCTCGCACCCCACTCGCTAAAGCGAGCGGCGCCGGCTTTTGCACGCCAGTCGTCGGATGCATTGTTTAGGGTCGCCGGCGGGCGCTGATTCGCGGGCGCTCGCACCCCACTCGCTTCGCGAGCGGGACCTGGCTCGCTGCTCACAGCGCCACCTGGCTCGCTGCTCACAGCGCTAGCCGAGTGTGGGCAGATGAAAGCCCGGCGCCGCGCTGCCATCGTCGGGCCAGCGCGTGGTCACTGCCTTGCCGCGCGTGTAAAAGCGCACGCCGTCCATGCCGTGCACGTGCAAATCGCCGAAGAGCGAATTGCGCCAGCCGCCGAACGAATAGAACGCCATCGGCACCGGTATCGGCACATTGATGCCTATCATGCCGACCTCGACGTCCTGCTGAAACCGGCGTGATGCGAAGCCGGAGCGCGTAAACAGCGCGGCGCCGTTGGCGTAAGGGTTGGCGTTGATCAACGCGATCGCCGCGTCGAGCGAATCGACGCGCACGATCGAGAGCACCGGCCCGAAGATCTCCTCGCGGTAGATGGCCATCTCTTCGGTCGCGTGATCGAACAGCGTCGGACCGACAAAAAAACCTTGCTCGTGTCCCGGGACCGACGGCTTTCGCCCGTCGACCACCAGCGTCGCGCCTTCCGCCACGCCGCGGTCGATCAAGCCCACGATTCGATCGCGCGCGGCGCAGGTAATCACCGGCCCCATCTCCGATTCCGGCCGGTCACCCGGGCCGACCGCGACCCGCCGCGCGCGCTCGGCCAATCGGGCGCACAACGGCTCGGCCGCGTCACCGACGGCGACCACGACCGACACCGCCATGCAACGCTCGCCGGCCGATCCGTATCCCGCGCCGATCAGGGCCTCGGCGGCGAACGTAAGGTCCGCGTCCGGCATGACCACGGCGTGATTTTTCGCCCCGCCGAGGGCCTGTACCCGCTTGCCGTGACGCGCGCCGGTCTCGTAGATGTATTTCGCGATCGGCGTCGAGCCGACGAAGGACACCGCCTTGATGTCCGGATGCGAGAGGATCGCGTCGACCGCCTCCTTGTCGCCGTGGATCACGTTGAACACGCCCTCGGGCAGGCCCGCTTCGTCGAGCAATTCCGCCATGCGCATGCTCATGCTCGGGTCGCGCTCGGAAGGCTTGAGGATGAACGTGTTGCCGCAGGCCAGCGCCACCGGAAACATCCACATCGGCACCA
Organism: Pseudomonadota bacterium; assembly: GCA_030948305.1. Lineage (GTDB taxonomy): Bacteria > Pseudomonadota > Gammaproteobacteria > Burkholderiales > Casimicrobiaceae > PALSA-1003. Next base: position 1,207 of record JALZAO010000337.1, on the reverse strand, counting down.
TGGCAGGAAAATTGAAAGGCGTGATCCCGGCACACACGCCCATCGGCTGGCGCAAGGAAAAACTGTCGACCCCGGTGCCGACGTTGTCGCTGAAATCTCCCTTGAGCAGATGCGGGATGCCGGTCGCGAATTCGATCACTTCGATGCCGCGCGTGATCGAGCCTTCGGCGTCGGCGGCGGTCTTCCCGTGCTCCTGCGAAACCAGCCGCGCGAGATCGGACTTGTGCGTTTGCATCAGATCGCGAAAGCGCATCAGGATGCGTGCGCGGCGAAGCGCCGGCGCCGCCCGCCAAGCCGGAAATGCAGTCCTGGCCGCGTCGACTGCCTTGTCGACATCGAAGGCATCCGCCAGCGGCACGTGACGCACTACTTCCCCGGTCGCCGGATTGGTGACTTCTCCGTACCGCGTCGTGTGCGCTGCCACCGCCCGGCCGCCGATCCATAGTGGCAGCCGCTCCAACGTCGTCAGGTCCATGGCGCCTCCTTCGCATGCGGCAAGCTGTCCTTCAGTTGCCGTCAGTTCCTTCGATTCAGTCGGTCGACTTTAGCCGCTCCACATAGCGCGCGATCAGGTCAACCTCGAGATTGACGCGCGCACCGGCGCGAAGCGCACCGAGGCTCGTGACCGCCAGTGTATGCGGGATCAGGTTCGCCGAAAAGCGTCGTGCGTGGACGGCATTCACCGTCAGACTCACGCCGTTGATTGCGATCGAGCCTTTGGGCGCGACAAAGCGTGCGAGCTCGTTCGGCACCGCCACTTCCAGCAGCACGCTTCCCCCCTCCGCCACCGGCTCCGCTCGTTGCACCACGCCGACGCCGTCGACGTGGCCGCTCATCAGGTGTCCGCCCAGCCGATCGGAGAATCGCAGCGCCTTTTCCATGTTGACCGCGCCGATGCCGTCGAGCCCGGTCGTGCAGCTCAGCGTCTCGGACGATACGTCAAAGCGCATCGTGCCGGCGTCGATCGCAACGACAGTGAGGCAGCAGCCATTGAGCGCAATACTGTCCCCCACTGCGATGTCGTTTTCCGCGAAAGCTCCCGCCTCGACGGCGACCTGCACCCCCTCCGAACGCGGCTCCACCGCGACGATGCGGCCGACTGCCTGCACAATGCCGGTGAACATCAGGCGCTCTTTGGCAGGACGCGCGCGACGATGCGCCAATCGCCGCCGACGGCATCGATACTGCGCACCTTAAGCGAAACACG
>JALZAO010000336.1 GCA_030948305.1 Pseudomonadota bacterium | reverse complement strand
GGAGAGCGGGCGATCGACGTCGGTTGCGGGTGTGGCGACACTTCGATCGAACTTGCGCGGAGGGTCGGCGCGGCCGGCGCGGTCCTCGGCGTCGACGTGTCGCAGCCGATGCTGGCGGTGGCTCGCTCTCGTGGCGCGCTGGCGAATTGTGCACACCTCACCTTCAGCGACGGTGACGCGTCCGAGGCCGCGCTTCCGGCAAACACCGATTTGTTGTTCTCGCGTTTTGGCGTCATGTTTTTCAGCCAACCCACTCCGGCCTTCAGCCATATGCGCAAGTCGCTGCGAGCGGGTGGCCGGTGCGTGTTCGTCTGCTGGCGAGCGCCGCGTGACAACCCATGGGCGATGACGCCCCTCTCCGCTGCACGCACGGCGATGAACATCACGCCGGCGCCCGCCGATCCGAATGCGCCGGGACCGTTCGCATTCGCCGATCAGGTAAGGCTGCGCGCCATTCTGTCCGGCGCCCGCTTCGGCGACATTGACGTGCAGCGCTTCGACGCGGCGATCTCGCTTGGCGCGACGCCACGCTCCGCCGCCGAGAAGCTGGTGCAGGTCGGTCCGGTCGCCCGCTTGGTGCGCGAGGTGGGTGCCGAGCATCTGCCCGTGATTCTCGATGCCGTCGAGTGCGCTCTCGTACCGCTCGCCGCGCCCGATGGCCGCGTGAGCCTGAATGGCTCGACCTGGATCGTTTCGGCTACGAATCCCGCGTAGGTTGCATTCGACCGAACGCAAATGAACGATTCGACCAAGGCAGTCTTCCTCAGCTATGCGTCGCAGGACGCCGGTGCTGCCAGCCGCATCTGCCAGACCCTGCGAGAGGCTGGCATGGAAGTCTGGCTAGACCAGAGCGAGCTGCGCGGCGGCGACGCGTGGGATGCGGCGATCAGGAAGCAGATCAAGGCCTGCGCCTTGTTCATGCCGATTATCTCGGCGAATACGCGCGCTCGTGCCGAAGGGTATTTCCGCCTCGAATGGAAGCTTGCGGTCGATCGCTCCCATTTGATGGCTGCCGAGAGAGCGTTTCTGCTTCCGGTCGTCATCGACGGTACCCGCGACTCCGATGCTCTCGTTCCGGATAAATTTCGCGAGGTGCAGTGGACATACGCACCGGCGGGGTAGGTTCCGGCCAATTTCGTCGAGCGAGTGTCTCGGCTGCTATCGCCGGATGATCACATGTCGCCCACAGCGCAGGCGCAGGCTTTGGGGACGATCCCGACGGCCGCTCCGACGTGGCGCGCGCCGCGTCGACGCGTCCTTCTCGGCGCCGGTGTCCTCGTGGCGCTGCTTGCCGTGGGCGCCGTCGTGACTTTTCAGATGACCACGCGGAGTGCCGCGATTGGTTTGGTGGCCGTCCTGCCGTTCGAGAATGCGACCGGCGACCCCGCGATCGAATATCTGAGCGACGGAATCTCGGAGAGCCTCATCAACAAGCTCTCGAGCCTCAGCGGGCTTCGGATCATCTCGCGTACATCCGCCTTCGCCTTCAAGGGCAAGAAGATGGAACCGACGGAGATCGGCCGAAAACTTGGCGCCGACGCCCTCATTCTCGGCAGCCTCGCCCAACGAGGTTCGAGCCTGGCCATCACCGCTGAGCTCGTGAGCGTCCGCGACGCTACCCAGTTGTGGGGCGAGAAGTATGCGCGGCGGGCGGACGACATGATGTATGTCGAAGGCGAGATCGCGACCACCATCGCGCGGACCCTGCGCCGTCAGCTGAGCGGGGAAGAGAAGGTCAAGCTCGCTCGCACCGAAACCTCCGATCCGGAGGCCTATCGCCTGTACCTCAAGGGGCGCGACTTTCTCGTGGGCAACCAACAGGAAATGGACAAGAGCGTCGACTACTTCCAGCAGGCCGTGGCCCGGGCGCCCGACTACGCCATGGCCCACGCCGGCCTGGCCGAGGCCTACACCCGGCAGGCCTTCCTCCGCGCCGTCGATCGCACGGAGGCGGTGAGCAAGGCGCGGGTAGCCGTGACCCGCGCGCTCGAGCTCGATCCGGACTTGGCCGAGGCCCACGCCGCGCTCGGTCTCGTCCGCTTCTACTTCGAGTGGGATTGGGCGGGCGCGGACGCCGAGTTCCGTCGAGCGCTGGCGCTCAACCCCGGCAGCCGCTCCGTACACGAAGACTATGGGTTCTTTCTGACCTCGATGGGCCGTCTCGACGACGGCCTCGCGCAGAGCCGCGAGGCTGCCGTTCTCGATCCCCTCTCGGTCGGCCCAGTCCATGACATGGCGATCAACGCCCTGGTCAGGGGCGACTATGAGCAGGCGGCCACGGGTTTCCGCCACGCGATCGACATCGACCCCAACTGGACCTGGGGTTACATCAAGCTCGCGCGGACCTTGGCCATCCAGAAAAAGTGCAAGGAAGCCCTCGCGCAGGCCGAGATTGCCGAAAGGAGAATCGCGGGCGGCGCGGCCCCGCTGTCGTGGTCGTGGCTTGGCGCCACCTACGCGATCTGCAGCGATACTGCGCGCGCCCGC
>JALZAO010000335.1 GCA_030948305.1 Pseudomonadota bacterium | reverse complement strand
ACCAGCTCGCCGTCGGTGTTGTCTCGCCTGCGTCGCGTCACCGACCAGACGATACCCTGCGTTACCGGAGACGTCCGCGACCGAGCGGCGATGAAGCGATTGTTTGCCGAGCACGCGATCTCGGCGGTCATTCATTGCGCGGGGTTGAAGGCCGTCGGCGAAGGCGAGCAAAAACCCGTCGCGTACTACGACAACAATGTCGGCGGCACCATCGTGCTCGCCGACGCGATGGTGGACGCGAACGTGAAGCGGCTCGTTTTCAGCTCTTCCGCCGCCGTCTACGGACAACCCGACTCGAACCCGGTTACCGAGGACGCGCCCTTGCGCCCGGCAAGCGTATACGGCCGCACCAAGCGAATGGTCGAGCAGATGCTGGAAGACCTCTCATCGTCGGACGCAGAGTGGAGCATCGGCTTGTTGCGCTACTTCAATCCGGCAGGCGCGCACGCGTCGGCGCAGATCGGCGAAGCTCCCTCTTCGACGCCGAACAACCTGGTCCCCATCCTCGCGCAAGTCGCGGCCGGCAATGCACCGGAGATCGCGGTCTACGGCAACGATTGGGATACGCCTGACGGGACCGGCGTCCGCGATTACGTGCACGTGGTGGACTTGGCCGCCGGGCACGTGGCAGCGATGAAATACCTGGTGCGCACGCCAGGAGTGACAACGCTCAATCTCGGCACCGGTCGCGGTCATTCCGTGCTCGAGGTCGTCGCCGCATTCGAACGGGCGTGCGGAAAGCCCATTGCGCGCCGCGTTACGCCGCGGCGGCCAGGAGATGTGGCGATCTACTACGCTGATCCTTCGCGCGCGCAGGACGTCCTCGGATGGCGCGCCGCTCGCGATCTCGATGCGATCTGTGCCGACGCTTGGCGGTGGCAGATCAATCGGCATCGCTAGTTATTTCACGTGACGCACTCGCTCGATGGAACGCTTTTACACCGCGCACAACCGCTTCGACGCCTACCTTGTCTTGCATCGACTGCAGCAGGCGGGCATCGCGGCGCACATCTTCAACGAGCACATGTCGAGCATCGTCGGCGAGGTGCCTCCCGACGTGGCACAACCGCAGGTGTGGCTCGAGGATGGGCGCGACCGGCCGCGCGCGGAGGCCGCGCTCGCATCGTTGCGATTCGATCGGGCGCAGACCGGCAGCGTGTTCTGCCGCGCTTGCAAGGAGGAGAATCCGGCAAGCTTCGACCTATGCTGGCATTGCGGGGCGGACTTGTAGCTGCGTTCGCTCGAGGCGCTGAAATGCCGGCCGCGCGCGGGATGAATCCCACGTGAGCGCCGTCAACTCGCGTGGGGAGGCTTGTCGCCGTCGTCCAGCAGTGCGCGGCCCCGCGCTTCCGCTTCGGGATCCGCAGGCGGCGGCATCGCCTTGGCCGCGTCTTCACGGCGCCGCAGTATGGTCCACCACAACGCGGCTCCGCCGGCGAGCAAGGCGAACGGGCCGATCCACAGCAGCCACGTCGTGCGCTTGAGCGGCGGATCGTAAAGCACGAAGTCCCCGTAGCGCGCGACCAGATAGGCGCGAATCTCAGCATCGCTCTTGCCCGCAAGCGCGAGATCGCGCACCTCGCGCCGCAAATCCTCGGCCAGCATGGCGTTGGAGTCGGCGAGCGTCTGGTTCTGGCAGACGAGACAGCGAAGCTCGCTTTCGAGCTTTTTGAGCCGAACGTCGAATGCCGCGTCGGCCGCTATGTCCATCTTGGTCGCCGCCGCAGCCAAGGCAAACGCGGCCAGAACAATGCCGCACGCGAGTCGCGAGGACACCCTCACTTCTGCAGCTCGCGCACCAGCGGCAAGATCTTCTCCTGCAGTGATTCGACGCTCAAGGGGCCGATCTGTTTATAGCGGACGATGCCTGATCGATCGATGACAAAAGTCTCCGGCACGCCGTAGACGCCGTAATCGATGCCGACGCGGCCGTCCTGGTCGACCACCGACGCGGTGTAAGGATCGCCATTTTTAGCGAGCCACGCCCGCCCGTCGTCGGGCTTGTCCTTGTAGTCGAGGCCGTAGACCGGAACGATGCCGGCTTTCGCAAGCTGCAGCAGCAACGGGTGCTCCACCCTGCACGAAACGCACCACGACGCCCAGACATTGAGTAGCCACACCTTGCCCTTGAGATCGGCCGTCGACAACGGCTTGTCGCCGTGGAGTTGAGCCAGCGCAAAGGAAGGCGCGGCCTTGCCGATCAGCGGCGATGGAACTTCGCGCGGGTCGCGCCCCAGTCCGACCCACAGGAACGCGACCAACACCACGAAAATGGCCAGCGGGATCGACCAGCGCACTGTTTTCATCGCGGATCTACTTTAGTCCGCGCCGACAACATTGCCGAATACCCGAGCGGCCCGGGCCTTGAGCGCGAGTCGATAACGGCGATCCGACACGGCGATGAATCCACCGAGCGCCATCAGGAAGGCACCCATCCAGATCCAGTCCACGAAGGGTTTGAGGTAGATGCGCACACCCCACGGGCCGTTGATGTCGGTCGTGTCGG
>JALZAO010000334.1 GCA_030948305.1 Pseudomonadota bacterium | reverse complement strand
CACGGCAACCTTGCCGCCCCAGACATACATGAGCTCGGCGTACGGCAATGCCTGACCGGACGCCGATTTGGCAAACGACGAGGCAGCGCGATCGAGCACGCTGAGCTTGCTCACGTCGCCGGAGAACGAAACCATCAGGCGCACGGGGGCGTCTTCGCGCGCGCGATTGTTGGTTTCCGCGGCCGGAATGCCCTGGATAACCTTCCAGCGCCACGACAGAAGCGGGAAAGCACGAGGGTCGAATTCGGTACGAAATAGCATCAGCGAGGCGCTGCCGCGAGCGGTTGCCTTCAGCACCACGACTCCTTCGTCGACGACAGTTGTATATTCCGTTTCCTTTTTTGTGCTTGACAGCGGTACGTGCTGCCATCCCGCAGGCGCCGCACCGGCCTGCGTGCTCGAAAATCGCGTAATCTCGGGCGGCGATTGCGCGAACGCCGCCTGCGCGAGGGTCGCGACGCAAAAGATCCCTATCGCGGCTTTCATGGAGGTGTCCCCGTCGCGCATTTCGTCTTGCCGTCGCGAAGGATGCAAATAGTCATGAGCTCTCCATACACATCACGGGCCTCGACGCGCCAGAGATCGCTTTTGTCAGGATCCTTTTCGAGGACCATGAAGCCGTATCGGCTGGTCGAGGCGATGGTCTCGATGACCGTCCCGGGAGCAACCGATGCTCCGGGCGGCAAGGGGCTCGGCAGCGGCGCATCCGCCCACGCGCCGCCGTTGCCGGAGATGAGCTGCGTCGGGTGCGATGACAAGAAGCTCACCATCTCGAACAGGTGGTTGTGACCGGCGATGAGCGTCTGCACATTGGGCGGAAAAAGGCTTGGACCGTTGATCGGCGCCAATACCGACTGCAGCGCCTCGTTGCCAGGATAGACCGCCGGCGCGGAGCGCGAGGTGTCGGGTGCGAAGCCGAGGATGGGATGATGGCTCACGAACAGATTGTGCGCAACGTCGCGCGACAATGCAAACGCCGTGCCCAGCTCCGCGGCATAGCTGCGGTACATCGGGTCCGAGGGAAGGAGCGCCCGCACGCCGACCCGCGACGAATCAAATACCACGACCTGTGTGTCGCCTGAAATCGGAACCGCGTACGGATCGCTGTAGTCGCCGCGCTCGTCGTCGGACGCACGATTGCAGTCGCGTCCGGCGACAGGCGGCCGGAAGTCGAGGAATCGCCACCAGCCCTGGCCCGCGCGGTTGCACGATTCGTGATTGCCGCGGACGAAAATCCACGGCGCCGCGGCGAGCAGCGGTCGCGCAGGCGTAAAAAAGTCGGCATTCCACGCGTCCCAGCCGTAACCCCACGGGCTGTCCGCGCAGCCCGCGTTTCCGGCAGGGCAGGCATTTTCACGATAGTGGTAGTCACCGACGTGAATCACCAGATCGGGAAGCGTCGCAGCGGCCGCGGCGGCAACGCTCGCGAAGGGCCATCGCTCGCGATCATTGCACGCCTGGAACGCATCGTCCGAGGCCTTGATCCGGCACCCGGTGTCGCCGATCACCACAATGCGCCTGGGCGCGTCCGTCGATAACGGGAGCGAGCGCCCGGCGACGATCGCACGAGACGCGCCGCGAGGTAAGCTCATGTCGCAGACACGCACCGGAAACGCCGAGGATTTGGAATCTACGGAATCGCTTCTCGTCGGTCGCTGCGCTACCGTCGCCGGCCCAGCCCGCTCTTTCGTCGGCGTCGTCAGGTCATCGACCGCGATCGCGGGACATGCGTCGTCGGTCGTGATCAGCCGCGCCAGACGCGCGCCGCCGGCGCCAACGACGATAAATGCGGATTCGACGGCGCCGGCCGCGCGGATGTCGGACGCCGGCGGAACGACGGTGGCGCAAGCCGACAGGAACACGCCGGCGATGAGGGCAAGCGGTCGCGGCGAGGCCCACCACGGGAATGCCAATCCGGCCGATCGCGCCAAGCGCATCCTCAACGCCAGTCGCCCCATAACGCATTCATGGCCGCCAGCGCGGCTGGCCCCGCAGTCTCCGTTCGCAGCACGCGCGGCCCGAGTCGAACGTTGCGAAATCCGGCGCGGTGCGCAGCCGCCAATTCCTCCGGCGCGAGCCCACCCTCCGGCCCGATCAGGAGCCGGATCGCGCCCGAGGGACGATCGAATGCCGTCAGCGAGCTTCCTTCGCCCGGGGAGAGCACCAGCGACAGCGCCGCGCCGGTCGTGGCGCCCGGGTCGGCTCCGGGGTAGTCCGGCGAAGCGAGCGCGGCGTCGAAGTCGCATAACGGATGGAGCAGCGGCAAGCGGTTGCGGCCGCACTGCTCGCACGATGCGACGATCACCGACCGCCAATGCTCGGCACGCTTCGCGGCACGGGCGGCGTCGAGCCGCGTGACGCTGCGTGCCATCGTCACCGGCGCGATGGTCGCGACGCCCATCTCGACCGCCTTCTGGATAACGTAGTCCATCCGCTCGGCGCCGGCCAGGCCTTGCAGCAGCGTGACCTGCAGGGGCGACTCCCGCTCGACCGCGTGGTGCTTGCC
>JALZAO010000333.1 GCA_030948305.1 Pseudomonadota bacterium | reverse complement strand
AGCATGTCGGCGTAGAGCTGGAAACCGACCTGCTGCATCTCGCCCGACTGCTCTTCGCCCAGAACCTCACCCGCGCCGCGTATCTCGAGATCGTGCATCGCGAGGTAGAAGCCCGACCCCAGCTCCTCCATCAACTGGATTGCCTCGAGGCGCTTCTTGGCCTGCACCGACAGCGCCTCTTCGGGCGGCGTCAGCAAATACGCGTACGCCTGATGGTGCGAGCGTCCTACGCGCCCCCGCAACTGGTGAAGCTGCGCGAGGCCGAAGCGATCGGCGCGGTGGATGATGATGGTGTTCGCGGTCGGCACGTCGATGCCGCTCTCGATGATGGTCGAGCAGAGCAGAAGATTGCACCGCTGCTGATAGAAGTCGCGCATCACGCGCTCCAGCTCGCGCTCGGGCATCTGGCCGTGGGCGATCCCGATCCGCGCCTCGGGCACCAGCGCAGCGAGCTTCTCGCCCATGGTCGCGATGGTGTCGATGTCGTTGTGCAGGAAATAGATCTGGCCGCCGCGCTTGAGCTCGCGTAAGCAGGCCTCGCGCACGATGCCGGAAGAGTATTGCGCGACGAAGGTCTTGATCGCCAGCCGCCGCTCCGGCGCGGTGGCGATGACCGAAAAATCGCGCAGGCCCTCGAGCGACATGGCCAGCGTTCGTGGGATCGGCGTCGCGGTGAGCGTGAGCACGTCCACTTCGGCGCGAAGCCGCTTCAGGCACTCCTTCTGGCGCACGCCGAAGCGGTGCTCCTCGTCGATGATGACGAGCCCCAGCCGCTGGAATTTGACGTCCGGCTGAATGAGCTTGTGCGTTCCGATGACGAGGTCGATGCGTCCCGAGGAAAGTCCCTCGAGCACGGTCTTGACCTCGGCGCTGGAGCGAAACCGCGACAGCTCCGCGAGCTTGATGGGAAGATCGGCGAAACGGTCGGAGAAGGTCTGGAAGTGCTGTTCGACCAGCAAGGTCGTCGGAACGAGGACCGCGACCTGCTTGCCGTCCGCCACCGCGACGAATGCGGCGCGCAGCGCTACCTCGGTCTTGCCGAAGCCCACGTCGCCGCACACCAGCCTGTCCATGGGCTTGCCGGAAACGAGGTCACCGATCACGGCTTCGATCGCGGCCGCCTGGTCGGGCGTCTCCTCGAAACCGAAACTGGCAGCAAAGGCTTCGTAATCGTGCACGTCGAACTTGAACGCGTGTCCCTCGCGCGCTGCGCGCTGCGCGTACAGGTTGAGCAGCTCGGCCGCGGTATCGTGCGCTCGCAGCGCCGCCTTCTTTTTTGCCTTGGCCCATTGCCCGCTTCCCAGCTCGTGCAGGGGCGCGGCTTCGGGCGACGCTCCGCTGTAGCGGCCGATCAGGTGCAGGCTCGACACCGGAACGTAGAGCTTGGCGTCGTTGGCGTAGAGCAGATGCAGGAACTCATTGGCTCCGTCACCGAGATCGAGCGTGGTAAGCCCTAGGTAACGACCGATGCCGTGCTGTTCGTGCACTACCGGATCGCCGATGCGGACTTCCGACAGATCGCGCAGCATCGCGTCGACGTTGCTGCGGCGTCCTTCGCGTTTGCCCGGCCGCCGTGCGACGTCGGCGTAAAGCTCGGCTTCGGTGACCAGCGCGAGATTTGCCTTGGACCAGACGAAGCCACGATGCAGCGGGCCGACCGCCAATGCCGGACTCGCGTCGCTGGCGAGAAACGCAGCCCAGTCTTCGACCAGCGACGGCTTGAATCCGTATTCGGCGAAATATTGCTGCATCGTTTCGCGGCGGCCGAGACTCTCGGCAACAATGAGCACGCGCTCGCGCGTTGCGGTTGCGAAGCGTTTCAACGACAACAGCGGGTCGGGCGCGCGACGGTCGACCTGAACCGATGGAAGAGCCTGCGTCACCGTCCTGGGGCGCTCGCCGTCCAATGTCGGTTCGGCGTGCTCAGTCGGCACGTTAATCCGGCCGAACGACTTCAACAGGCCGTTGAACTCGTCCTCGGGCATGAACAGCGCGTGCGGCGGGAGCAGCGGCCGCGCCTTGTCGCCCCGCAGCAGTCGATAGCGCGACTCGGTGTCCTGCCAGAAGTGCGCTATGGCCCCGGGAACGTCGCCGTGGAGCATAACGACGGTGTTCAGCGGCAGATAGTCGGCCAGCGTCGCGGTCGCCTCGAAAAACAGCGGCAGGTAGTATTCGATTCCCGCCGGGATGACGCCATTGGAAATATCCTTGTACAGCGGAGAGCGCGACGGGTCGCCTTCGAACACTTCGCGAAAGCGGCTGCGAAAGCGCGCACGTCCCGCGTCGTCGAGCGGAAATTCGCGTGCCGGCAGCAGTCGCACAGTGGTCACGGGATACACCGTGCGCTGGGTGTCGACATCGAAAGTCCGGATCGATTCGATCTCCTCATCGAAGAGATCGATGCGATAGGGCAGCGGGCTTCCCATCGGGTACAGATCGATCAGTCCGCCGCGAATGCTGAATTCCCCGGGCGACACCACCTGCGTCATGTTTTGATAGCCGGCGAGCGCAAGCTGCGCGCGC
>JALZAO010000332.1 GCA_030948305.1 Pseudomonadota bacterium | reverse complement strand
TTGCCACGTATCTGCGAACGGGCTTCGATGCTGCGCATGGCACGGCTGCCGGCACGATGGCGGCGGTCGCGCACAATCTTTCGTCCGTGCCCGAGCCCGAGGTAAACGCCATCGCCATCTATATCGCGGCGCGGATGGGAGCCAGCGCGGGCGCGCGCGCGACCGCCGCCGGCAGTGCTCCCGGTGCGCAGGGCGCGGCAGGTGGGGGCGCATCCGCGCAGAGCGAGGCCGCGCCAACCGATGCCCGTCGCGGCAACGACGGCGACGCGATCTATCGCACCGCCTGTGCCGATTGTCACGACGGAGGGCGGCGCGGCATCGCACTCGCCTATAGCACCTCGGTGACCGACACTACGCCCGCCAACCTGATCCGGGTGACCCTCGACGGCATCCATCCCCGCGAGGGAGAAACAGGCGAGGTGATGCCGGCTTTTCGCGGCGCACTCGACGACGCGCAGATCGCGTCGCTGGTCGCGTTCCTGCGCACACGCTTCGGCCATGCGCCGCCGTGGCAAGATGTCGGCGGTGAGGTCGCAAAGGCCAAGCGCGAGCAGGCAGGCGACGACCGGAAGCCATCATGATCACACTCAATGTCAATGGACGCGCTTACGAGGTCGACGCCGACCCGAAGACACCGCTCCTTTACGTGTTGCGCAACGATCTGAAGCTCAATGGCGCCAAATTCGGCTGCGGGCTCGGGCAATGCGGTGCGTGCACGGTCATGGTCGACGGCGAAGCGGTCTATTCGTGCCTTACGCCGATCCTCTTGCTGCAGGGTCGCGCGATCAAGACCCTGGAAGGACTCGGCACCGCCGCGCAGCCGGGGCCGCTGCAGCAGGCATTCATCGACGAGCAGGCGGCGCAGTGCGGCTACTGCATTCCGGGGATGATCATGCGTGCGCAGGCGCTGCTCGAGCGCAACCCATCGCCCTCGGACGAGCAGATCCGCACCCACATGAACCCGGGTCTGTGCCGCTGCGGAACGCACATGCGCATCCTGCGTGCCGTCCGCCGTGCATCGAAGACGATCCAAGGCGCGATTCCTGGCGGGAAGCCGGCGTGACGCTGAACGCCAAGCCTTCCATGCGCGGGGCTGCCCAGGCGATCGGCCCGGGTTTGCATCTCTCGCGGCGCGAGTTCGTCGCCGCGGCGGGCGCGCTCGTCGTCAGCTTCACCTTGCTGCCGCGCTTGAGTGCCGGGCAGGGTGCGCAAGCGACCCGCGCGCCGACGCTTCCGGGAAGCCTGAAGGACACCTCGATGCTCGACGCCTGGATTCGGGTCGACGCGGACGGAACGATTACCGTCTTTACCGGCAAGGTGGAGTTCGGGCAAGGCGTCAAGACCGCGCTCATTCAGCTCGCCGCCGAGGAGCTCTTTGTCGCCCCGGCGCGCATTCAGCTGGTCACGGCCGACACCTCGCGCACGCCCAATGAAGGCTACACCGCGGGCAGCAATTCCATGAAGGACAGCGGCACGGCGATCATGAACGCGGCGGCGCAGGTGCGCGAGATGCTGGTCGGCATCGCCGCGTCACGACTCGGCGTGCCAGCCGACAGCCTCGTGGTGCACGACGGCAGCGTACGCGCCGCGGACGGCCGCAGCGTCGCCTACGCCGATCTCGTCGCCGGCCAAGCGCTTCACGTTCCGGCGCAGCCGCAATCGAAGCTGCGCGATCCGAAGCATCGCACGGTCGTCGGCAAGGCGCTGCCGCGGGTCGATATTCCGGGCAAAGTCACCGGCGCGGTGGCGTATGTGCAGGATCTGCGCCTTCCGAACATGGCGCACGCGCGTGTCGTGCGCCCGCCGAGCTACAGCGCGCGGCTAAGAGCGCTGGACAGCAGCGCTGCGGAAAAGATGCCCGGCGTGCTCAAAGTCGTTCGCGACGGCAGCTTCGTCGCCGTCGTGGCCGAGGGCGAGTATCAGGCCATCGCCGCGATGCAGGCCCTCGGCCGTGGCGCGACCTGGGACGAAACCGCAACGCTCTCGCAGAAGACCGATCTTTACGCCGAGCTGCAAAGCCTGCCGCACGAGGATTACCAGCTTCGCGGCGACGCTCCGCCGAGCGCCAAACCCTGGAGCTTCGAATCGAGCTATCGGCGGCCGTATCAGATGCACGCCGCGATCGGCCCGTCGTGCGCGGTGGCACTGTTTGAGGCCAACAAGCTGACCGTATGGACCCACAGCCAGGGAGTTTATCCATTGAAAGGCGCGCTCGCCGAGATGCTGCGAATGCCCGCGGATTCGGTGCGCTGCATCCACATGGAGGGCTCCGGTTGTTACGGCCACAACGCCGCCGACGACGCCGCCGCGGACGCGGCGCTGATCGCGGTCGCGATACCGGGCCGGCCGGTGCGCGTGCAATGGATGCGCGAGCACGAGCATCTCTGGGAGCCCTACGGGTCGGCGATGCTCACCACCGCCAAGGCGACACTCGACGGGCACGGCACGATCACCGATTGGCAGTTCGACGTATGGAGCGGGACGCATTCCTCGCGGCCGGGAGCGGCCGGCAATCTCGCCGCTGCGTGGCTGCT
>JALZAO010000331.1 GCA_030948305.1 Pseudomonadota bacterium | reverse complement strand
GATGTAGGCAAAGGGCGTGGCGTGCCAGCGCACCACGAACGCGGGCATGCTTCCACCACGCCGGGTGACTTGGAAACGCACACCGTCCTCGCCTTCGACCAGATCTGCGCTGGTGCAGATCAGGCGTTCGCGGACAGCCATGCGCGCAGTTCCGTCACCGAATGCGCCGTCGTCAGCGGCTGCATGGCCATGAGCCCCTTGGGCGGATGGGCGCCGTAGGCGACCGCCAAGGCTGCGACCCCCGCGTTGCGCGCGAGCTCCAGGTCATGCGTGGTATCGCCGATCATCAAGGTCATGGCGGGCCCGACGCCGAGCCGATCCATCAGCGCAAGCAGCATGTCGGGGTGTGGCTTGGGGAAGCCTTCGTCACCGCAACGCGACGCGGCAAAGTGATCCGCGATGCCGTGCCGCGCCAGCGCGCGTGCCAATCCAACGCGGGTTTTGCCGGTGGCGACCGCTAGCATGAAACCGCGGTCGAGAAGCTCGTCGAGCATCTCCCGAACGCCGGCGAACAGCGGGATCTGCGCGTCGCCGGCAAGGAAATGATCCCGGTAGCGCTCGGTAAATCTGGCATGGCGGTCGGCTGCCAAGTTGGGCGCCACGTGACGAATCGCGTCGTGGTGTCCCAGACCGATGACGTGGCGCGCGTCCGCCTCATCGGGCGCAGGGACCCCGACGTCGAGACATGCTTGCTGAATGGCCCCGGCAATGAGCGCGGTCGAGTCGGCGAGCGTCCCGTCCCAGTCGAACGCGAGCAGGCGGAAGCGGCGCGGCGGCTCAAGCATCGGCTGGGGGCACGGAATCTATCGACGCGAGAAACCGCCTCAGCTCCGAAGGCAGCGCCGCCTCGATCGCGACCTCGCGTTCTTCCACCGGATGGGCGAAGGCGAGCCGGCGCGCATGCAGGAACATCCGCTTCAATCCTTGCTTGGCTAGCTTCTTGTTCCAGGCGAAATCGCCGTACTTTTCGTCGCCGGCGAGCGCGAACCCGAGATGCGTCAGGTGCACACGAATCTGGTGCGTGCGTCCGGTATGAAGCTCGGCTTCGAGCAGACTCATGGGCGGATCGACAGCGGTCCATACCCGGCGGCGATAGAACACCGTTTTCGCGCTCTGCCCGCCGACCTGCTCGACCCGAACGCGGCGCTCCCCGGTGCTGGTAAGAAACTTGGTCAGCGGCAGCGTCACCTCCCGCTTCGCGTCGCGCCAATGGCCCTTGACCAGGATCTGGTAGCGCTTGTCGACGCGCCCTTCGCGAAGCGCCGCGTGAAGCCCGACCAGGGCGGCTCGCTTTTTGGCCAGCAGCAGGACCCCCGAGGTGTCACGGTCCAGACGATGTACGAGCTCGAGAAATTTGGCCGTCGGTCGCGCCGCGCGCATTTGCTCGATCAGACCGAAGGCCACGCCGCTCCCGCCGTGCACCGCCAGGCCGGCAGGCTTGTCGACGGCGATCAATGCGTCGTCCTCGTACAGGATCGGGATCGACGCCGAAAGCGGCGGCGGCTTGCGCTTTCCCGCGGCAGGCAGGCCGGTCCGAATCGGCGGGATTCGAAGTTCGTCGCCGAGCACCAGCCGGACGTCCGGCTTGACCCGCAAGCGGTTGACCCGCACCTCGCCGCTGCGCAGGATCCGGTAGATATGGCTCTTGGGGACGCCTTTCAGCACCCGCAGCAGGAAATTGTCCACGCGCTGCCCTGCCCCGGCCTCGTCGACCGCAAGGCGGTTCACAGCATCCTTGCTTAAATCGTTCATTTCTTTATAATTGTCGGCAGCAGCAACGTGCGATAGCTAGCGCGTGAGTTCCGAGGCGACGGTCATCGATCCCGCTTCCGGACCATGCGGCAGCCCACCAAAGGGGTGTGGCAACCAAGGCAAACGCCTGTTGGCCCGAAAATAGGGCAACTTGGTTAAATCGGTTCACCGTCCGGACTCTGCGCCCGGAAAAAGTAACGATGTTAATGGAACAGCGCAGTCTCCGCACCGGCTTATGGCCGGACGACAAGCGGCTAGGACTTGCGGCGCGCCACTTTCGTGGCGCAACGAATTCTGTACTTGGCTGCAATACCCCGGTCCTTATGACCGATGGCGACGCAGCCGCCAGACCGTTTGAGCGACAGCGCGAAGAAAACCAACCAAGCTCCCGAGACAGGCAAACCCCATTTTCCACTCCCTCATCACGTGGTGATGACTGGAGTGGCCAATGAGCAGCCGACCCCGATGCCTGATACCTGCATCCGACCCCTCGTAGCCCGGCAGCTCGCGCTGCCTGCGTGGTTTTTCTCGCCGCCGCCCGCCGCCTGCTAGTCTAAGCGCCCTGACGGGCGCCTTCGCTTCACCGTCCGCCAAGGTCCCTGCCGATACCCGCGCAAGGGAAACAACCAATGAAACGCATGCTGTTCAATGCCACCCAGGCGGAGGAACTCCGGGTGGCGATCGTCGATGGCCAGAAGCTGATCGACCTCGATATCGAGTCCGCAAGCAAGGAACAACGCAAGAGCAACATCTACAAGGCCGTCATCACCCGCGTCGAGCCCAGCCTCGAAGCC
>JALZAO010000041.1 GCA_030948305.1 Pseudomonadota bacterium | reverse complement strand
GATGGGAAACATGATGCGGTCGCGGAAGCGGTCGTAGCGTTTCCCGGCGTCGCCCGCGATCACCAAGCCCGCGCTCTCCAGGACCTTGTTGTGATAGTCCGGAAATGCCCCGGCCAGGGGTTGCCAGTCGTCGGGCGCATAGCCGATGCCGAAACGCGCCGCGACCGGTCCGCTCAAGCCCCGTCCTTTGACGTAGGCAATCGCGCGCTCCGACTCCTTGAGCTGCAGGCGATAGAACTTGGCGGCCTGAAGCAGCACACCGGAAAGGTCGAGGGCCTCGTCACGCCCAGCCGTCGCTGGGACGTGGGTGCGCGGCACCTCGAGGCCCGCGTCGCGGGCGAGCTCCTCGACCGCGTCGGGGAAAGGCTTGCCACCGAACTCCATAAGGAAGCTGATGGCTGTGCCGTGTGCACCGCACCCGAAGCAGTGATAGAACTGCTTGGTCGGGCTTACGGTAAAGGACGGCGTCTTTTCGCTGTGAAACGGGCAGCAGGCAACGAAGTTAGTACCCGCTTTTTTGAGCGGCACGTACTGGTCCACGACTGCCACGACGTCGACCCGGCTCAGCAAAGTTTGGATAAAATCGCTAGGAATCATGGTCTTAACCCCGCCGGACCATGGCAACTTTGACGCACACCACGGGGCCCATGAAGTACATTATAGGCGACGATTTGGGGCCTGCAGGAAAACCTGAGGGTCGCAAGCTGCCTTTGGGCGGAGTCGGAGTCAGGGGTTGAGTCTGGTTTTGACCTTGGCCGAAACCAGGCTTATGTCGGCCCGGCCCGCCAGCTGGGGTCGGATTGCGGCCATCACCTTGCCCATTGCCGCCATGCCTTTGGCTCCGGCCTGTGCGGCATCCGCCACGGCGCCGCTGATGAGCGCCTCGATCTCGGCCTCCGACAGAGGCTGCGGCATATAGGCCTGCAGCAGATCGATTTCGGCGCGTTCCGCCGCCGCGAGGTCCGGCCGCTTTCCCGCGTCGAACTGGACGACGGACTCCCGGCGCTGCTTGATCATCTTGTCGATGATCGCGACGACGTCGGCGTCGGCAAGCTCGATGCGCTCATCGACCTCGCGTTGTTTCATCGCCGCGAGCAGCATGCGTATCGTCGACAGGCGCGTCGCTTCGCGCGCGCGCATGGCGTTCTTTATGTCCTCGGTGATGCGTGCTTTGAGCGTCATCGGCGGCTCCTGGAATCCCCAAAAGCAAAAGGAGCGAATCGCTTCGCCCCCGGCATAGATTGACTCGGAGCGTTTCGCTCTAGTAGAGCTTGGGCGGCAACTGCTGGCTGCGCAGGCGCTTGTAGTGGCGCTTGACGGCGGCGGCGAGCTTGCGCTTGCGTTCGGCGGTCGGCTTTTCGTAGAACTCGCGGGCGCGCAACTCGGTCAGCAACCCCGTCTTCTCGATGGTGCGCTTGAAGCGGCGCAGGGCCACTTCGAAGGGCTCGTTCTCGCGAACGCGAACGCTAGGCATGTTTATCGAATCCTTTTGGGCAACGATCTGAACAGCCCAAAAGTATAACAAGCTGATGGTCATCGCGCAAGGCGCCTGCAGGCATGCCCAGTACCGCGCCAGCGACTGACGCGCGCCCCGCGCAGGTGCACCGCGGTGACCGAGCGCACGCGCGTCGCAGCTATACTGATTTGATGCTGGTCTTGGGCGTCGAAACTTCCTGCGACGAAACGGGCGTTGCGCTCTATGACAGCGCTCGGGGTTTGCTTGGTCACGCGCTGCATTCGCAGATGGCGATGCATCGGGCCTATGGCGGCGTCGTACCGGAGCTCGCCTCGCGCGATCATATTCGTCGGGTGGTGCCGCTGGTGGAGAACCTGCTCGTCGAAACGGGAAAGGTCCTCGCCGACCTCGACGGCATTGCCTACACGCAAGGGCCGGGGCTCGCGGGAGCCTTGCTGGTAGGCGCAAGCGTGGCAACGGCACTCGGATTCGCGTTGGGCAAGCCTGTGATAGCGGTCCACCATCTCGAGGCTCATTTGTTGTCTCCGCTGCTGGGCGACCCGAAGCCGGACTTCCCCTTCGTCGCGCTGCTGGTTTCCGGAGGGCACACGCAGCTCTACGCGGTGGCGGCAGTCGGCGATTACACGCTGCTCGGAGATACCCTCGACGATGCCGCCGGAGAAGCGTTCGACAAGACCGCCACTCTCCTCGGTCTCGGTTACCCAGGCGGTCCCGAGTTGGCGAAGCTAGCCGAGACGGGGCGATCGGGCGCGGTCGTATTGCCACGGCCGATGAAGGACAGTGGCGACCTCAATATGAGCTTTTCCGGGCTGAAGACCGCGGTGCTGACGCTGGTCCGCGGTCAGGGCGCGCTTGCCGCGCAAAAAGCGGACATCGCGCGCGGGTTCGAGGACGCGATCGTCGATGTGCTTATCGCGAAGACGCTCGCGGCGCTCGACCAGACGACCTATTCGCGGGTGGTCGTCGGCGGCGGTGTGGGCGCGAACCGCGTCTTGCGCAAGCGGCTGAACGGAGCAGCGCGCGAGCGCGGCGCCGAGGTTTTCTACCCTGACCTGCAGTTCTGCACCGACAACGGCGCGATGATCGCGCTCGTCGGCGCGCTACGCGTGCGACACGACGCCGTTGACGATTACGCCTTTACTGTCAGGCCGCGGTGGGAGCTGGCCGACCTCTCGGCCCCCCGATAAGACCGGGTGAAAACCAGAACTCAGGCGCCGATCTTTGTCTCATTGCCGGCGAGGAGCTTGCGGATGTTGGCCCGATGCCGCCACACCAGAAGCAGTGCGATCGGAACCAGCGCCCACGCTTCCGGCCAGTTGCCGATGAAATAAAAACCCAGCGGCGGCGCGGCGATGGCAGCGATGATCGAGGCCAGCGAAGAAATGCGAAACGCGAGCGCGATGACGAGCCAGACGATAAGCACCGCGAGCCCGAGCTGCCAGGACAGACCGAAGGCAATGCCGGCCGCGGTCGAGGCACCTTTACCGCCCGCGAAGCGATGGAAGATCGGGTACAGATGTCCGAGAAAAACGGCAAGCGCGGCTCCTGCGGTCGCAAGCGATGCGTCACCCCAGCCAACGCCGAGGTGATGCGCGATCACGACCGCGGCGAACCCTTTGACGCCGTCGCCGAGGAGCGTCAGCAGCGCGGCCGCCTTGTTGCCGGTGCGCAGCACATTGGTGGCGCCCGGGTTTCCCGAGCCATAGCTGCGCGGGTCCGGCAGCGCAAAAAGCTTGCTGACGACCACCGCAAACGAAACGGAGCCGATCAGGTACGCCGCGACAATGACTGCAAGGGTGGCGAGCGAGGGATTCATCTACAATGCGTGGCAGCCAGGCGCGGTGGATTGTAACAAAGCGCCGCGAACGCGCCTGCCACCACGCTCCATCTCCCTCTCTCACTTGCCAGTCGTTTTTCACCGACCATGAACAGAATTTTCATCAACGATCTGCGCATCGAGACGCGTATCGGCGTCTACGAGTGGGAACAGCATCTCGCACAGCCGCTGCTGGTGAATATCGAGTTCGAGCTGCCCTCGGCGCAGGTATTCACCAGCGACCGATTCGAGGATGCGCTCGACTACTCGGCTGTCGTCAAGCGGCTGCAGGCCCTCGCCGCGGACCATACGCATAAAATGCTCGAGCGCTTTGCCGAGGCGGTCGGGGAAATTCTGTGCCGCGAGTTTGGCGCGCCGTGGGCAAGCGTCAGAGTCGCCAAGCTGGCGCCGCTCGCGGGGGTCAAGCAGATCGGCGTCGCAATCGAGCGCGGCACGCGTATCTAAGGTACGGCCGCGCAAACGGTCCGCGTCACATATGCGCGACCACCGGGACGGGCCACTGCTCCGGCCAGAAGATGCCGTGCGCAACAAAAGTCTCATCGGCAACGCGCATGCGGGCGCAGCCGGCCGCAGCGAACTCGTCCAGCGGGTCATCCCCGGGGATGATGGCGCTGATGCAGCTGCTTCAATCGTTCGCGCGCCACGTGCGTATAAATGGTCGTCGTCGTGATGTCCGCGTGGCCCAACAGCAGCTGAACGACACGCAGGTCGGCGCCGTGATTGAGGAGATGCGTCGCGAATGCGTGCCTCAGCGTATGCGGCGACAAGGTCGTGCTGGCAATGCCCGCCTTCATTCCATAGCGCTTGATCAATTGCCAGAAAGCCTGGCGGGTCAGAGGCCCGCGGCGAGCGGTGAGAAACACCGCGGCGCTCTTGCCAGTACCGGCCAGCTCGACGCGCGCGGTCGCCAGATAGCGCTTGAGCCAGCCGATGGCTTCTTCACCCATGGGGACCAATCGCTCCTTGTTGCCCTTGCCCAGAACGCGGACGACGCCCATGTCCAGACTGACTTGAGCCAACGTGAGTCCGACCAGCTCGGACACGCGCAATCCGGTAGCGTAGAGCGTCTCCAGCATGGCGCGGTCGCGCAGTCCCAGCATCGTTTCCGGATCGGGAGCATCGAGAAGCGCGCCGATCTGCGCCTCCGACAGATTGTTCGGCAGGTGTCTCGGCAGTTTCGGCGACGGAATGCGCAGCGTCGGATCGTCCTTGAGCGTGCCCATCAACAGCTGCAGGCGATAGAAGCGCCGCAACGACGACAGCCGCCGATTGATCGAGGAAGACTTGGCCCCGGCGCGGAATTGCGCGGCGAGGAACGCCTCGATGTCACCGCGGTTGGCGCCAAGCAAGCTCTTCGCGGGCCTGCCCTTATCATCCTCGAGCCAGCGCGCCCATGCCATGAGATCTCGCCGATAGCTGCCGAGGCTCGATGCGGCAAGGCCATCCTGCAGCCACACCTGGTCGCAGAAGGCATCGATCAAAGCGGAAGAATTCGGCATTTGAGTTGCAGGCGAATGAGCCTACCTACCGAAACGATAACCCTCGTGCGTCAACAGCCAGCGCTTGATATCGATCGGCTTGCCCTCGCTCACGCCCATGAACCCGCCGAGAGACCCATGGCTGCCGACAACACGATGACAGGGAATGATGAGCGCGATCGGATTGGCGCCGCACGCGCCGCCGATCGCCCGCGGCGCGCTGGCGAGCTGGCGCGCGATCTCGCCATAGGTGCGCGACTCACCGACCGGAATGGCCGGCAGCGCGTCCCAGACGCGGCGCCGGAACGCCGTTCCCGCCGGTGCCAGCGGAAGCGTGAAGCGGAATTGCGGATCATCGAGAAAGCGCTCGATCTGGCGGCATGCCCGTGCGGCGAGGGCATTCGTCGGTGCCATCGCTCTTTCGCTCAAGGGCAGGTATTCGACACCGGTAAGCGCCGAGCCGGAGACGCGTAGGCCCAGCACCGCGAACGGCGTTCTGAGCTTGGCCGAAAATTCCGGCGCGCTGGGCGCGTGTCCGCCGATGGGACGCATCTGGCTTAACCGAACTTCATATGGTGCGGCAAGAAAGTGACCAGCGACGGGAAAAAGTAGAGCAGCAGCGTGGCGACGATCATCAGATAGAACATCGGCAGGGCGTTGCGGGCGATCCAGGTGATCTGTCGTCCGGTCATCCCTTGCAAGACGAAGAGATTGAATCCCACCGGCGGCGTGATCTGCGCCATTTCCACCACCAGCACGATGAAGATGCCGAACCAGACCAGGTCGATGCCGGCCTTTTCCACGGTCGGAAGGATGACGCCCATGGTCAGCACGACCATCGAAATTCCGTCGAGGAAGCAGCCGAGAATGATGTAGAAAATCATCAGCGCGACGATCAGCGCGAGTTGCGAAAGCCCGAGCCCGCCGATCCACTCGGCCAGACGGCGCGGCAGTCCGATATAACCCATCGCCAGCGTGAGGAACGACGCTCCGGCGAGGATCAGCGCGATCATGCAATAAAGGCGCGTCGCGCCGAGCAGGCTGTCGTGAAAAGTCTTGCGGGTGAGCGAGCCCTGTACTCCGGAGATTGCCAATGCTCCGACGACGCCGAACGCCGCAGCTTCGGTCGCCGTTGCGATACCGGCGTATATCGATCCGAGCACCAGGCAGATCAACAAGACGACGGGAATGAGGTGCCGCGACGCGTAGAGCTTCTGGCCAACCGAGGTGCGCTCGGCGATGACCGGCACCTTGTCCGGGTGAAGCAGCGCCCAGAATACGATGTATCCCGAAAACAGAGTCGCGAGCATCAGGCCGGGGACGACTCCGGCGATGAACAGATGCGAAATCGAGACGTTGGCCGACACGCCGTAGACGATCATGATGATCGACGGCGGGATCAGGAGCCCAAGCGTTCCGGCGCCGGCGAGCGTGCCGATGGTGATGTCATCCGGATAGCCTCGATCCTTAAGCTCCGGCAATGTCATCTTGCCGATGGTGGCGCAGGTCGCCGCCGACGAGCCCGACACCGCGGCAAAGATGGTGCAGCCGATGATGTTGGTGTGCAGGAGACGGCCCGGGACGCGCTCGAGCCAGGGCGCGAGGCCCTTGAACATGTCTTCGGACAGGCGGGTACGAAAAAGGATCTCCCCCATCCAGACGAAGAGCGGCAGCGCGGTGAGGGTCCACGACGACGCCGAGCCCCAGATCGTCACCGCCATGGCGTCCCCTGCGGGTCGCGACGAGAAGAGCTCCATGCCGATCCAGGCAACACCGGCAAGCGCGATGCCGATCCATACGCCGCTGCCGAGCAGCACGAACAGGGCGACGATCAACAGCGCGGTGATCAGGAGGTCCATGCGCTCCCTATTCGATGTGCGCCGGCTCGGTTCCGGGCTTTACCACGACGCGGGTACCGGTCACCTCGCCGACGAATTGGTCGATGAACGCGATCGCGAGGACGATGTTGCCGACGGCCATCGAAACCTGAGGAATCCAGAGAGGTGTCGCATCGTTGCCGGTCGATATGTCGTGGAATGCATGCGACTGCCACGCCAGACGCGTGCTGAACCAGGCGAACGCCAACGTCAGCACCACCGCGACCGCGAGCGACCATCGTTCGAGCCACCGCTTGCCGTTGACGCCGGCGTGCTCGAGGACCAGCGTCACGCGGATATGCTCGCCCCGAGTGAGCGTGTGCGCGAGCGCGAGAAAGCCGGAGCCGGCCATGAAGTAGCCAGCGTAGGCGTCCGTCCCGCGCACCTGGAAGTCGAGCAGGCGTCCGAAGATACCCAGCAGCACCATGATCAAGGTGCCGATCAAAAACAACGCCGCCAGGTACGCGGCGGCGTTGTAGAGGGTATCGAGGGCGCGGCGCATGGCTCGTTATTCAGTCATCGGCCTGGCATCGCGCGTGCGCTTTTTTTGCGCGCGCGAGTGTATCGGCGCCTGAATCACATCTTGCGATAGGCATCGACAGTGGCCTGGCCCTCGGGCCCCGCCTTCTTGAGCCAATCTTGCAGCATCGTGTCGCCGACCTTCTTCAGGTCCGCGGTGAGTTGCGGGCTGGGCTTGACGATGGTCATGCCTTTTTGCTTCAACTGGTCGAGGTACCAGCCGTTCTTCTCTTCCGAGGCCTTCCATCCGCGCGTTTCCGCGTCGGAAGCGGCCTTCAGCACCGCGTCCTGGGTCGGCTTGTCCAACGCGTCGTACGCCTGCTGGTTGACGACGACCGCGTTCTTCGGCAGCCACGCTTGCGTATCGTAAAAAGTCTTGATGCTTTCGTAAGTCTTGGAGTCGAAGCCGGTCGCTCCCGATGACATGTACGAATCGACGACTCCGGTCGCCAGCGCCTGGGTCAGCTCGGCCGCCTGCACCGTCACCGGTTGCGCGCCGACGAGCTCGGCGATGCGTGAGGTTGCCGGACTGTAGGCGCGCCACTTCAAGCCCTTCATGTCAGCTGCGCTGTTCAAGGTCCGATTGGCGTAAATGCCCTGCGGCGGCCACGCAACGGTGTAGAGCAGCTTGATGCCCTGCTTGGCGAGCTTGTCCTCCAGCGCCTTTTTCGACGCCTTGTAGAGCTTCATCGAGTCCGCGTAGCTGCTGGCGAGGAAAGGTACGCCGTCCAGGCCGAACAAGGGATCCTCGTTCTCGAAATTGACCAGCAGGATCTCTCCGGCTTGCGCCTGATTGCCCTGGACCGCGCGCTTGATCTCGTTGGCCTTGAACAGCGACGCATTCGCGTGAACGGTGATCTTGAGCTTGCCGCCGGACGCGCGGTCGACGTCGGCGACGAACTGGGTGATGTTCTCGGTGTGAAAATTGGTCGCAGGATACGCGGTTGGCATATCCCATTTGGTTTGCGCGCTCGCGGCCATCGCGACCGATAATCCGAGCAAGGCTGCGAGCTTTCGAATGCATTTCATCGGGGCTCTCCTGCGGTCCGAATGAGGAGCGGGCGGCTGGGCGGCGCCACGCCGGGCGCCGTACGGCGCTACGGCTCATTTGTACCATATTTGGCGGCTCACCGGCAGAAGCGTGTTGGCGTTCAAAAAACAGTAGAATTTCACCGGGCGAGTATCGATGAAATCCTTCGCGTTCCCCGCCAGTGAAACGTTGCGCCCTATTTATTCCATGAGCCCTCCGTTGTATCGATCGATAAAGGGCAGGCGAGCCGAACACTATTGCGACTTACCCCTGACATGATCCATCCAGACGTAATCGGGCGTGCAGCCGAAATTCAACTCGAATTTCAGCACGCCAAGCCGTTCCGCCACGTCGCAATCGATAATTTCCTGCTGTCAGAACATTGCGAGTCGCTGCTCCGGGACTTTCCCGTTTTCGATGAAAAGCGTGCAACGAACGAGCTTGGGCTCATTGGCCGCAAAGCGGTTGTCGAACGCGTCTCGGAAATAAGCCCGTTCTACAAAGCCTTCTACAAATACATTAATTCCGCGCCGTTCCTGGATGCCATGAGCAAACTCACCGGCATCCGCGACTTGATCGCGGACAAGACGCTCTTTGGCGGCGGTACGCACAATAACCTCAGCGGTCAGGGTCTCGACGTACACATCGATTTCAACATCGACGAACGCAACATGCTGCACCGTCGCATCAACCTTCTCATTTATCTAAACAAGGAATGGGAAGAAGCATGGGGAGGGGCGATCGAGCTGCATTCGGATCCATACAACGCGGCCACGGATGAAACCGCGAGCTTCCTTCCGCTATTCAACCGGGCGGTGATCTTCGAGACCAGCGAATATTCGTGGCACGGATTTCAGCGCATCGCGCTGCCGCCGGACATGCAACATCTGTCACGCAAATCGTTCTCCATCTACCTGTACACGAAGGACAGGCCTGCTGAGGAAGTCTTGGCGCCGCACACCACGTTCTATGTTCCGCAGCCGCTTCCGGCCAATCTTCGAACCGGGCACACGCTGACAGACGAAGACATGCTCGAGCTTCTTATTCGCACGCAGGGGCGCGACGGCTTGCTGAAGATGTATCAGAAGCTCCTGATTGAAAAAGAGCAGCAAATACGTGACTTCCTGAAGCTTAGCCAGGAGGGAACTTCTACCTACCGCGCCATCATGAATTCGCGCAGCTGGAAGCTGATCATGGCTCTGCATCGGCTGAAGTACCGCTTGCGTCACCTTTTCTGAATTCGACGCGATGCGGCTATTC
>JALZAO010000330.1 GCA_030948305.1 Pseudomonadota bacterium | reverse complement strand
GATGGCCAAGTACACTTCGCCCCTGAACGCGGACACCGTTTCGCCGCTCAATGCGCCGCCGGTGCGTCTCGGCCTGCAAACCAAGCTCAATTTGCTGGCGATCGGGCTGATCGTGGCCACCGCGGTAGGCATCAGCGCATTTCTGTTCCGGCAGCAGGTCCAGGACGAACAAACGCGGCTGCAAACGCAGGGCATGACCATCGTGTCGATGCTCGCCGAACTGACCGAGCCCGCGGTGATCGCCGCGGACAAGCGCGCCTTGCGGCAGATCCTCGACACCCTCGACGCGGACCGGGACATCGCCTACGTCGTCGTGCTCGACGCCCAGCACAAGCTCATCGCCTCGCGCGTTTTCGGAAACCGTGTTCCGACGCCGATACCTCTCGGCGGTGCAAAGGAAACAAAGATCGAGCGCGCCGTGCACACCGTCGATGGCCGGCGCTATCTCGATCTGGTTGCGCCGATCCTTGCGACGAAACCCGGGGCGCAGTCTTCGTTGCGCAATCCGCTTGTCGCCACCGCCGAGCCCCCGGTCGGGTATTTGCAACTCGGGATGAGCTTCGAGCGCAGCCAGAACGAGTTGCGCAGCAATCTGATCGGGGCCTTGTCGGTCGTCGCGGCCCTGGTACTCGTTGCCATTGTCATTACCCTGTTGCTGACGCGTCGGCTTATCGCACCGATCCGGCAACTGATGCGCGCCGCGCGCGCGGTCGGCGCCGGCAAGCTCGACGTCTACGTGCCGGTGAGCTCCAGCGACGAGCTCGGCTTGCTGACGCACACCTTCAATCACATGACGCACCGCCTGTTCGAATCGCAGGCCGAAGTCGCAACGTATCAACGCACCCTCGAGGAGAAAGTCGCGCTGCGCACGAAGGAGCTGGAGATCGCAACGGCGCAGGCCTACAAGCTCGCGCAGCACGATATCCTTACCGGCCTTCCGAACCGCGCTTTGCTCAACCAGCGGCTCAGACAAATCGTCGCCCAGGCGGCGCGTGACGGGCACCAGGTGGCATGCCTGTTTCTCGATTTCGATCACTTCAAGCGCATCAACGATACGCTTGGACACGATGCCGGCGACCAGTTGTTGCAGGCGGTTGCGCAGCGGCTGACCAGCGCGGTGCGCGAGTCGGATACCGTGGCGCGTCTCGGCGGCGACGAATTCGTGATCATTCTTCCCGGTCTCGACCCGGACAAGGCGACCTTCGAGATCATGCAGGTCATCACACGCGTGCGCGAATCATTCCTTGCGCCTTTTCGCCTGGGCGATCAGACGCCGACACTGACCTGCTCGATCGGCGTGTCGGTTTACCCCATCGACGCGGCTGATCCAGGTGCGGTGATCAAGCAGGCCGACACCGCAATGTATGCCGCCAAGGATGCCGGTCGCAATGTCTACCGTTTCTACACCGCCGACATGAATGCGCGGGTGCAGGCGCGCTTGCAGCTCGAAACCGACATGCGCCGGGGTTTGATGGACGACGAATTCTTTCTCGTCTACCAGCCGCAAGTCGAAATGGCGAGCGGGAGGGCGTGCGGGGTCGAAGCGCTGCTACGGTGGCGCGATCCGGAGAGGGGCGTGATCGGACCGAACGAGTTCATTCCCATCGCCGAGGAATCGGGAATGATCCAGGCGCTGGGCGCGCGAGTACTGCGTGACGGATGTCGACAGGTCATGATCTGGCACCGGCATAACATGATGCTGCGTCTTTCGGTGAACCTGTCGGTGCAGCAGCTGCAGCACGACAGCTGGCTTTCGATTGTCGAAGACGCGCTGCATACCAGCGGCTTGCCGGCGCGCTATCTCGATCTGGAAATCACGGAGAGCGTGATCATCACCCATCCCGAAAAGGCGGTGGCGACGCTCATGAAGCTGAAGCAGATGGGCGTGTCGATTACCGTCGACGATTTCGGAACCGGTTATTCGAGCTTGTCCTACCTCACGCGCCTGCCGATCCAGGCCGTCAAGATCGACCAGCGTTTTGTCCACGGCCTGGAGCAGAACAAGAACGACGAAGCGGTCACGCAGGCGATCATCGCCTTGTCGCACAGCCTTGGCCTTCGCGTCATCGCCGAAGGCGTCGAGACCGTCGCTCAGTTCGAATATCTCAAGAGCCACGGTTGCGAGGAGGCGCAGGGCTTCCTGATCTCTCGTCCGCTTGAAGAGCCGGAGTTGCGGGCGTGGTGGAAAATGCAGGACGAGGAGAATCGCATTGTCGGTCGCCAAGGCGACATGTGGCGACAAGACCGCACCAAGTGACGCATCCGTCCAAGAGCAAGACGCGAAGCGTCGCGGCGATTGGAGAACGGATGCGTCATCCCCGCGCAAGCGGGGATCCAGTGTCTTTGAAGTCTCGCTGGTGCGTGACCAACGCCGCTGGCTTCCCGCTTCCGCGGGAACGACGAGCGTTAGGACCTAGCGCGCCAGATCGGCCGGCGTGTCGATGTCGCGCGAGACGCCGGCGTCGTCCGTCTCGATGAGCTGTAGCTCCCGTTGACGCGCGCGGATAATCGCTTTCGCGCCCTCGTCGCCTGACAGCGCCGCGAGCTCACCGTAGTAACGCCG
>JALZAO010000329.1 GCA_030948305.1 Pseudomonadota bacterium | reverse complement strand
CAACCTGGGCTGACGCCGGAGCGCGATGCGGCGCGGCGCCGCGTAGCGGCCGGGGTGGCTCGCGCCGCGGCCTCCTCAACCCGCTCATGGATGAGAAGCGTCGCGTGTCGGTCGCTAGCGTCGACTCGCAAACCCCCGTCGATCCCCACGCTTCGCGCGGGGCCCCTCGCGGGGAGGCTCGCGCCGCGGCCTCCTCAACCCGCTCATGAATGAGAAGCGTCGCGTGTCGGCCGCTAGCGTCGACTCGCAATTCCCCGTCGATCCCCACGCTTCGCGCGGGGGCCCTCGCCGGGTGGCTCGCGCCGCTAGATATGAAGCAGCGCGAGTGCGCCGATGATCATTGCGGCGCCGGCGGTGAAATAAGCGACGACCTGCAAGCCCCGGTTGCGCGTGAGGATGGTAATCGCCGCCAGCGCGATCGCGATCTGGATCAATGTCATCGCCTGCGCCCAGCGGTGATGCACGTGCATCGATGCCTCGCTCTTCTTCTCGGCCGCCGTGGATTGTTCCTCCAGCTTTCTTGCCTCGGGCATGATCGCTTCCTTTTCGCCCTTGTAACGGTCGACTTCCTTGAGATATCTCGCCTGCTGGTCGCCGGTGGTCAGCGTGGCGCCCAGTTCGGCGAGGTTCTGCTTGCTGCTCTTCGCCTGATAGAAATTCCATTGGTCGGAAGCCTCGGTCCTGCGAATCGCGGCTTCGTTCTTGAATAGCAGGGCATCGTTTTGCGTCGCGCCGCCCATGTATCCAAACAGCGCGCCGATGGTGGCGAAGATCGCCGTCATGACGGCAATTCGCCCGGCAAAGGGGTCATGCAGCGCGCGATGCTCGGCCTCGTGCTCGTGCGGACCATGGACATGAAAATGATCTTCGGACATGCCAGTCTCCCGGGTTTGATTCGATGCCTGAGGTGCGGATCGGCGACGCCCGCTCAATCGAGCGCGCGCTCGTAAGTTGCGAAATGGTACGCGAAACCCTCGCCGCTTGCCGGCTGTCGCACTTCGCGTGCGATCTCGCGCCACTCGGTGCGTTCGAAGGGCGGAAACCTGGCATCACCGTGGAAGTCGCGCTCGATCTCGGTAAGATACAGAAGGACGGCGAGAGGCAGCGCCGCACGATAGAGCGCTTCGCCGCCGATCACGAACACCGGGTCGGGCCGATTCGCCGTAGCCAGCGCTTGGTCGAGCGAATGCGCCACCGACGCGCCGTCGAGGCGAAGCCCGAGCTGGTGGCTGACCACGATGTTCTGCCGGTTCGGTAACGGTTTGCCGATCGACTCCCAGGTCTTGCGTCCCATGATCACGGTGTGACCCGAAGTAAGCGTCCGAAAACGGCTCAGGTCTTCCGGCAGGTGCCACGGCAGGCGGTTACCGGCGCCGATGATGCCATTTCTCGCCACCGCGGCGATCAGTGCCACTCGGTGCACGCTGGTTGTCGAGCTTGGCGATGCGGCGGGGGCTGGTGTATCGTGCATGCGTGGCTCGCAGGCTGTGGCGCCCTCACGCGCCATCCAACTCGATTATAGCGGGCCGCCGCTGATACCCGCCCTCCGTGTACTACCCGCGTTCATTCCTCAAGTTCATCCTGCTCGGCTTCCTGCTCGTTAGCTTGCCGCTGCTCTACGCGCTGGTCGAGTTGATCGTCAGTCTCGATCGTCTCGGGACGCAAAGCCAGCAAGCGGTACTGCAGGCGGCGCAAGCTGGGCACGCCAGCAGACAGCTCTACGAGCAGGCGACAACGCTCGAACGCCTGGTGCGTCAACATCTTATTCTCGAGGATCCGCAACTCGTCGACGACTACGCACGCCTGCGGCTCGATTTTCGCCAGACGTCTCAGCAACTCTCGCAGTTACCGCTCGATCGCGCTCAACTTGACCAGCTCGAGAAGCTCACCGACAGCGAAAGTCGTCTTTTCACGCTGCTGAAGGCGCCGAAGCGGCCGCCCAATGCCACGGCGACGCTGGCCGAAGGTTCCGCCAGCATCGCCGAAGGCGCACAGGCGATGGTGACCGCGACCACGCGCCTGACCGAGCGCGAGATCGAGCACATTCAGCAGACAGCGGCCGAGGGGAGCAAGACATGGGGCTACCTCGCGCTCGCCGCGGGATTGATCGCGCTGGCGCTGGCGATCCTGTTTGCGGTGCTGATCGCGCGACCGATCCGTCAGCTCGATCAGGCGATCCGGCAGATGGGGAGGGCGGACTTTACCCACGCGATCGAAGTCAATGGCCCGCAGGATATGCGCTACCTCGGCCAGCGTCTCGAATGGCTGCGATCGCGGCTGCGCGAGCTCGAGGAACAGCAGAATCGTTTTCTGCGCCACGTCTCCCACGAGCTCAAGACACCATTGACCGCGGTGCGCGAAGGCGCCGAGCTGCTGCGGGACCGCGTGGGGGGTGAACTGTCAACCGAGCAACAGGAAATCGTGCGCATCGTGCGCGAGAACACCTTGTCGCTGCAAAAACTGATCGAAGATCTGCTGACCTATCATCAAACGCGCAGCATGGAGCCGCAGACGCTCGGCCCGGTTGCATTGGTCGACGTGTTGCGGCGGGTGATGCGCGAGCACAAGCTCGC
>JALZAO010000040.1 GCA_030948305.1 Pseudomonadota bacterium | reverse complement strand
GGACACGCCGGCCTCGCGCCGGATCGCATCGGCGGTCGCCTCCAGCGTCGCCGCGGTCCGCGCATTAATGACCAGATCGACACCCTCCCGCGCCAGCGCGATCGCACAACCCTTGCCCAGGCCCTGGCTCGCTGCGCAGATGATCGCCGTCCTGCCCTTGATGCCGTAATCCATCGTCCGATGCTTCCTCGAGGGATGCTATGCAGCGACGCGGCGACGCTGCGCCATGTCGGGCGGCGGAGTCTTATGAAAGGCGCCGTTCTGCATGATCGCCAGCAGGCGCTCGCGATCCTGCAGAATTCGAACGTCGGCCAGCGGATCGCCATCGACCAGCAGCAAGTCGGCGAGAAAACCCTTGCGTACCTGCCCCAGCGATTCGGGCATACCCATGATTTCGCCGCCCAGCCGCGTCGCGCCGACGATCGCCTGCATCGGCGTAAAGCCGAGGAGGTCGACGAAATAGGCGAGGTCGCGCGCATTGTTGCCGTGCGGATTCCACATGAAGCCATAATCTCCGCCCGGCAGCACGCGGACGCCGCGGCGGTGCAGGTCCTTCATGCACTCGACGGTGAGCTCGAGGTCGCGCGAAATGCGCGCCCGGATCGCCTCGCTCGACGGCAGACCGTATTTGCCCGATTCGTGCAGCCGCGTCCACGTGACCGACAGCGCCGGCGCGACAAACACGCGGTCCTTGTGCTTTTCCAGCAGGTCTTTCGCCTCCTCGTCGGCGTAAGTTGCGTGATAAATGACGTCGACGCCCTGACGCACGCACATCTTGATCGACTCGGCGCTTCGCGCATGTGCCGCGACGCGGCGCTCCTGCTGGCGCGCGACTTCGCACACGGCCGCGACCTCGTCCTCGGACATCAGCGTGCGCGCCGACGGAATCTCCGGCGTCGAGGTGTCGCCCGAGGGGACGATCTTGAGCACGTCTACGCCCTCGCGACAGGCCTGGCGCGCGGCGCGGCGGAATTCGACCGGTCCGTCGCAGGGCAGCGTGTACATCGCGTCGCCCGGATCGAGATGGAGCTGCCGCAGGTCGCCGACGCCGCCGGTGACCGTCAGCTGCACGCTCGCCGCGAGCAGTCGCGGCCCCGGAAAATCGCCCGAGCGAATCGCGTCACGAACGACGACGTCGAGCCGCGGCTTGGTCGCCGCGGCGCTGAATGCCGCGGTGAAACCTTGATCGAGGTAGAGCTTCGCGTGCTTCAGCGACAGCAGCAGGTGCTCTTCCACCGGCAGCGAGGAAAAGGCGTGCGGGTTCGATTGGTCGACGAAGCTCAAGTGCGCATGCGGCTCGATCAAGCCGGGCATCAGCGTTGCGCCGGCGCAGTCGATGGTGTTCGCGTTGGCCAATGGACGGCGCTGTCCCGCCGGCAGCACGTCGACGATCGTGTTGCCATCGACGAGGACGTCGCCGGCGTAAGGCTTCGCTCCCGTGCCGTCGAGAATCCGGGCATTCGCAAAAATCGTAGTCATCGTCAACTCCATTTTCGAATCTGCCGCGCGCAACTGCAACGGACGTGGCGGCAGCGGCGCCGCCTTCAGTCGCCGACCGCTCGCATGACCTCGCGATCGATGAGGCCGGCTTGCTCCGCAAGGCGAGAGAGCTCCGCCCGCTCGGCATCGTCGACGCCGAGCTGCGGCGGACGCACGGTCGCGTGCGGAATCAAACCTTGCAGCTTGAGCACTTCCTTCATTCGGGGGCGATAGTCGCGAATCGGCGCGCGCCAGCAGAAGCGCGCCAGCGGCCCCAAGCGTTCCCAGATCGCGAACGCGGCCGCGAAATCGCGCGCGGCCACGGCGCGATGCATCTCTACCAGCTCCGCGGTCGCGGTGCCGGCGAAGCCGATCAGCGCGCCGTCGCAGCCCATGATCATCGCTTCGAGAATTAACGTGTCGCTGCCGGTCATGATGCCGAGCTTTCGCGGCAGCGTCTTCGCCGTCGCGATCGTCTCGATCGTCTTGGTCGTGTCGAACGACGCCTCCTTCAGGCCGACAAGCTCGCGGATCTTCACCAGCTCGCGCAGGCAATCCGGCGGAAAATCCGGCCCCCATGCCTTGGGAAACTGAAACGCGATCAGAGGCAGTCCGACGCCGTCGCCGATCGCCTTGTGATAGCGATAGATCATCTCGGTGGGCACCGGATTGCCGAGGAACACCGGGAACGGCGGGAACACGGCGAGCGCGTCGGCTCCGCCGTGTCGAAGCTCCACGCCCCAGGCGACCGCGTCGGCGGTCGACGCCGCGATCAGGCCGGAAATCAACGGCAATGCGCCGCCGATTGCCTCGCGACACACGCGCAGGACTGCGAGCTGCTCGTCGCGCGTAAGCGACGGACCTTCGCTCGCGTCCATATTCATCGCGATCGCCGTCGGCTTCTGGGCGGCGACCCAGCGTATGTACGTTGCGAGCGAGGCCCAGTCGATCGCGTAGTCCGGGCGCATCGGCAAAAACGGCGCCGCGACGATGCCCTGAAGCGTGAAGCTCATGCCCTTGCTCCTCGATCGCTTTCAGCGCTCGCGATCCCGCCCATCGATTTCGCGCCGCGCAGCACTCCGCGCGCGAGAAAGATCCCGGTAATCGCGTCGGCCGCCTCGGTGAATGCCATCTCACGGCGCGCGTCGAGACCGCGCGGCCGGGCGAGCCCGATATCCATGATGCGCTCGATCTGACCCGGCCGCGGCGACATGACGACCACTCGGTCGGCGAGCAGCACCGCTTCATCGATCGAGTGCGTGATAAAGATCACCGTCTTGCGCGTCGCCAGCCAGAGCGCCTCGAGATCGAGGCGCATCTGCTCGCGCGTCAATGCGTCGAGAGCGCCGAAGGGCTCGTCCATCAGCAACAGCGGCGCGTCATGAATCAGCGCGCGCGCGATCGCCACGCGCTGCCGCATGCCGCCCGAAAGCTCGTACGGATAGCGGTCGATGAAGTCGGTCAGGCCCACCTGCCCGAGCAGCTCGACCGCGCGCTCGCGATAGGCTCGCGGATTCTCCCCGCGCAGCTCGACCTGCATCAGCACGTTGTCCAGCGCGGTCCGCCAGTCGAGGAGCACCGGGCTCTGAAACACGATGCCCAGGTTCGTCTGCGGGCCGGCGACCACACGACCGGCAACGCGCACCTCGCCGGTCGTCGCCGGATGCAGCCCCGCGACCGTGCGCAGCAGCGTGCTCTTGCCACAACCCGATGGACCGACGATCGCCAGAAATTCACCTTCGCCGACAATGAGGTCGATCGCATCCAGCGCCAAAGTCGATGTGTGGCCGCGATGAAACGTCTTGCCCGCTTGGCGCAGCTCGACATACGGCCGCGTCACCTGAGCAGCGGCTCCGGGCTGCGCTTCGCGCGACTTGTCGTAGGCGACGCGCAGATTCACTTCGGCAGGAACTCGTTGGTGTGGAACGCCGTCCACGGCTGGTCGGTCTTGAGCTCGCGGTATTGCTTGAGCAGCGCCAGCGTCTGGTCCCAGTCGCCTTGCGCGCCCCAGCCGATCCTGCCCTTGGAGTTGTTCGAATCGAGCAACTCGATATCGACCATCAGCTGCTCGAGCTGCGACTGACGGTTCAGGTCCGGCTTCACCTTCAGCGTGGCATCGACCGCCGCGCCCGGATTCTTTTTCGCCTCTTCCCACGACTTGACCGTCGCGCGGACGAAGCGGCGGACCAGGTCGGGATTCGACTTGATCAGATCGGTCTTGGTGACGATGGTCATGCCGACGATGTTGGCGCCATAGTCCGCGTAGCGCAGCGCCGCGGGCTGGATGCCACGCTGCTTGATCAGGAAATACTGATCGTCAGCACCGCCCAGCAGGCCGTCGGCGCGCTTTTCCAGGACGCTCACGACCTTCGCCGCGGGATCGACCTGAATCAGCGTGATCTTGGACATGTCGAGCTTGTTGTGCGCGGCGAGCGCGAGGAACAACTGGCCCAGCGGATCGCCTGGCGTGACCGCGAGGCGCTTTCCTTCGAGGTCTTTTGGCGTCTTGATCCCGGTCTCGGCCAGCGAAACGACCGAGTAGCCGGTCGAGTTCAGCACCGACATCACCGACTTGATGTCCGCGCCCTTCGACGCCGTCAGTATGACGCTGCTCGAATCGGCGAGGCCAAAAGTATCGGCGCCCGCGGCGACGCCCTGCACCGTCGCCACCGAGCCGCGGCCTTCGTTGATCGTCAGGTCGATGCCCTCGGCGGCATAGAACCCGCGCTCCTTGCCGTAATAGAACGGCGCGTGCAGCCCGCCCAGATACCAGTTCAGCCGGAACGAAACCGCGTCCGCCGCAATGGCAGTGGCGGAAGAGACCGCCAAGGCGACCAGCGCGGCAGTGAAAACGATGCATCGGGACAGCTTCATGTTGCTCCTCCAGGTTGTTGCGCCGCGTTGGTGTCGCTTCGTTCCGCGCGGCGAATCGTTGCGGCCGTCACATCGTGGCGGCCGCCGCGGTTTGCTGCTGCGAAACGTGCCATGGTATCGCCAGTCGCTCGATGATCTCGACCACATAATAGACGGCGAGTCCGAGCAGCGATAAAAGGACGATGGTCGCGAAGACCATCGGTGTGTCGATATTGCCGTTGTACTGCAACAGCAGGTAGCCGAGGCCCTTGTCCGATGCGACGAACTCGGCGACGACCGCGGCGGTCGCCGCGAGCGCCGCGCCGACCTTCAAGCCGGTGAAGATTTGCGGCAGTGCCTGCGGCAGGCGAATCTTGAAGAACAGCCGCCAGCTCGACGCACCGGTCGTGCGCGCGAAGTCCATCACGTCGCGGTCGGCGGACTTGAAGCCGGCGAGGCTCGACACGACGATCGGAAAGAACGACAGCAGGAACACCAGCAGCAGCTTCGGTGTAAAGCCGAAGCCGAACCAGATGATGAACAACGGCGCGATCGCAATCTTGGGAATGATCTGCAGGAACACGATCACCGGATAGACGGCCTGTTCCATGAAGCGCGAATACGCGACCGCGAGCGCGAGCGGAATGCTGACAACGATGGCGAGCAGGTAGCCGGCGACGATTTCCTGTAGCGTCACCCAGGCACTCGGCATCACGATCGTGTAGCGTTTGAGAAACTCGGTCCAGACTTTGGATGGCGGCGGCAGCAGATATTCCTTGATGCCGAACAGATGCACCGCGAATTCCCAGAGCAGGAAGAGCGCGGCGAACACCAGCAACGCGCCGACGCGCCGGCGCATCCAGCCGCCCAATGCGCGCCATCGACTGGTTGCGGGCGGCCGCGCCGGGTTAATCGCATCCGAGCTCATTTGTGTACCCCGGCGCCAGCGCCCTCACCGACTTCCCAGGTACCGTAACCGGCGGGCATGTTGATTTCGATCAACTCGAGGTCGTCGGAGCGTCCGACCACGTTGTGCGCGACGCCGGCGGGCTGCGAAAGCGACGAGCCCGCCGCGACGGCCACCACGTCCGCGACGCCCGCGTAGCGAAACTTGAGCCAGCCCTTGAGCACGACAATGAAATGGCCGCTCATGTCGTGCCAATGCCATCCGGTCTCCGCGTCGAACGGCCGAATCGCGCGGATGTGCTTGGCGCCGATCGCACCGCCGGTTGCCGCGGCCCAGCCCAGATCGCGGTATTCGACGTCGGCGCGCGGCCCGTCGCGGGTGAACGCCTGCTCGCCCCGCGTCAATTGCGTCAACGCCTCCGACAGCAATTTCGGGCCGTCGTAACGCGGTGGAAAGCGCGTGCCGGTATCGCCGTGCGGATGCGCGCTTGGCGGTACGGCTTTCGCGGCCGAATCAGGCGACTCGGGCATCACTATCACCTTCTTCGCGTAGGTTCGCGCGCTGAAATTGCCGCACCGGCCCGCACCGGCCATGAGGCATCGAACTCGCGCGCGGGAGAGCAGATCACCATGCGGTGGTAAAGTGAAAACGGGTCCCACAATAGGCGTGGCGCCCATCGTACGTCAAGTCGCAACGTAACCATGCGCTCGGGCGAGCCGCATCCGCTAAGGTCCGTGGGCTAGTCCAGCGTGCTGCGAAAGGTCTTGAGTCCGATCGCGGTGACGAGGAGGCCGAACACCGCGATCGGCCATGCCTCGGGCCAGATCTCCGCCCAGCCATTCGCCTTGAGCAGGACGCCGCGCACCACGCGCAGAAAATGCGTCAGCGGCAGTGCTTCACCGATGTCCTGGGCCCAGTTCGGCATGCCGCGAAACGGAAACATGAAACCCGAAAGCAGCATCGACGGCAGGAAGAAAAAGAAAGTCATCTGCATCGCCTGCAGCTGGTTGCGCGCGAGGGACGAGAAAGTGAGCCCGAGCGTCAGATTGGCGGCGATAAATAGCAGCACGGCGAGGTAGAGCACCGTAAGGCTTCCGTGAATCGGCACCCCGAACAAAAGCCACGCGAGGGTCAGCACGAGCGTTACCTGGATCAAGCCGATCAGGATGTAGGGAACGATCTTGCCGGTCATCACCTCGAGCACGGTGGCCGGCGTCGCCAGCAAGTTCTCCATGGTGCCGCGTTCGCGCTCGCGGGTGATCGCCAGCCCCGTCATCATCACCATGGTCATGGTCAGGATGACTCCCATCAGCCCGGGCACGATGTTGTATTGCGTGATCGCTTCCGGGTTGTAGCGCGCATGGATGCGCACCTCGAAGGCGCCTGCGCTCCCCGCGAGCGGCGCCAGCGGCCCGGTCAGATCGTGCACCAGCACCGTTTGCGCGAGCTGATTGACCGCGGCGATCGCGTTGCCGGTGGCGGAGGGGTCGGTGGCGTCCGCTTCCAATAGCAACGCGGGGCGCTCACCTCTCACCAGCCGCCGTGAGAAGTCCGCCGGAATCGTCACCACGAATTGCGCTTTGCCCGTGGCAAGCCAGCGATCGCTTTCCTGCTCGTTCGCCGCCTCGCCGATGAACTCGAAATAACTGCTGTTCTTGAGACCCGCGAGAATGCTGCGGGAAAACTCTCCCCGGTCGGCGATCAGCGCGGCGGTGGGCAAGTGCTTGGGATCGGAGTTGATCGCGAATCCAAACAGGACCAACTGCACCACCGGGATCCCGACGATCATGCCGAAAGTCAGCCGATCGCGCTTGAGCTGAATGAATTCCTTGCCGACAATGCCGAGCCAGCGCGAAGGCGAAAACCACTGCGTCATTGCGTCAGCTCCTCCTTCTCGCCGACATTGCGCATCAGATGGATGAAGACATCCTCGAGACCGGGCTCGACCTCACGCCAGTGCAGCGTCGGCGTATTCAT
Organism: Pseudomonadota bacterium; assembly: GCA_030948305.1. GTDB lineage: Bacteria > Pseudomonadota > Gammaproteobacteria > Burkholderiales > Casimicrobiaceae > PALSA-1003. Next base: position 2,346 of record JALZAO010000040.1, on the reverse strand, counting down.
GAACGGTTCCAGCGCTGCCTTGAGCCGCTCGCGATGCGAGCCCGTGACGTGCAGCACGGCGCCGAACGACGCGACCTGCTCGACCGCGCGCAGCATGCGCAGCTTTGTCGCGAGCGCGGGCAAGGCTTCGCCCTCGACCGCCCACGTGACCAGCGCCTGGCCGGCGATGACTTCGCTCGCGGTGCCCTGCGCCAGCAAGCTGCCGTTGAGGATGTAACCGAGCTTGTGGCAGCGTTCCGCTTCGTCCATGTAGTGGGTGCTGACCAGGACCGTGATGCCCTTTGCCGCCAGCGCATGCAGCTCGTCCCAGAAATCGCGGCGCGCCTTGGGATCGACGCCGGCGGTCGGCTCGTCCAGCAGCAGCAAGTCGGGCGCGTGCAAAAGACACGCGGCGAGCGCGAGACGCTGTTTCCAGCCGCCGGAAAGCGTGCCGGCGAGCTGATTGCCGCGTTCGGCGAGTCCCATGTGTGCGAGCGTCTCGTCGACATGACGCCGCCGCTCGGTCATGCCATACATCCGAGCGATGAAGTTCAGGTTCTCGCGCAGGGTCAAATCTTCCCAGAAGGAAAACCGCTGCGTCATGTAGCCGACGTGGCGCTTGATCTGTTTGGTCTCGCGGAGAATGTCGTAACCGAGGCAGGTTCCCTGTCCGCTGTCCGGAGTCAAGAGCCCGCAGAGCATGCGAATCGACGTGGTCTTGCCGCTTCCATTGGGGCCTAAAAAGCCGAAGATCTCTCCTCGCAACACCGTCAACGCGAGATCCCTGACCGCGTGGTTGTCGCCGAAGTGCTTGTTCAAACCTCGCACGTCGATGACCACGTCGGAGTGCGCTGCCTTCATCGTCAGCTCCGTGCTCCGGGCAAGGCGACATCGACCGGCTGGCCGGGATTGAGCCGGACGGCGACGCTCGCTTCAGGCTTCGCCTCGACCAGGTAGACCAGCTTGGCGCGGTTCTCTTTGGAATAAAGCACTGGTGGCGTGAATTCCGCGCGATCGGCGATAAAGCTGACGGTCGCGCTCATGCCATCGCCGCACCCATCGCATGAGAATCGCACCACCTGCCCCGGGCGCAAGGCGCCGAGCTGCGGCTCCGCGACAAAAAACCGGATCTTGACGTTGCCCGGAGGCAACAGGCTCGCTACCACCGCGCCCGCGGGCACCCAATCGCCGACCACGAAATAGGTATCGCTGACGTGACCGCTCGCCGGCGCGGCGACGGCGCGTTGTCCGAGCCGCCAATCGGCCTGCGCCAGCGCATGCCGCGCCGCATCTGCGTCGGCTTGCGCGGCGCGAATCTCGTCCGGCCGCGCCGGCATTTTGGCAGTCTGTACCGCGGCCTTCAGCTCCTGCACGTGCGCGTCGTCGTTCTTGAGCCGCGTGCGCACGTCGTCGAGCGCGGCGCTGCTGATGAAAGCGGACTTGTACAGCGACTCCTGGCGGCGGAAATTCGCCGCCGACAACTCGCGCGCCGCCATCGCCTGGCGCAACTGCTCGGCCACCGTCTCGACCTCCGGCGGCCGCTTACCGGTCTTGAGATTGGCAAGTCGCGCATTGGCGGCCTGCAGTTGCTGCTCCGCCTGACGGCGGCCGGCTATTTCATTCTCGCGCTCGAGGGTGAACAACGGCGCGCCGGCTGTCACTTCGCCGCCGCGCTGCACCGAGAGTTGCTGCAGCGTGCCGGCGAACGGGGCGGCGACGCGCACATACTCGCCTTCGACGTATCCCTGCAACGGCTGCTCGGCGCGCGGACCACAGCCGTTGAGCAAGAGACACGAGAACGCAGCCGCAAGCGCGTAATGCTGGTGGCGCCGCTGGTGGCACGACACATCCGCCATTTTCTCCGGCCTCTTCGATGATCGTCGCAGCATACCGGACGAAGAAAAAAAAGCCAGCGGGAATGACCCCGCTGGCTTTGTCGTAAAGACGAACGCGCTCAATACGCGATCGAGCACCCGTACGGTGTGGTATTTGCCGGGTCGACGGCAGCGCCGCCGGTGGCAGCGGTCAGCGCCGTGCGCACGTAGTTCTTCGCCTTGAGCGTCTCGTCCGACGACGCTCTCGGACGGTCGTCGATGGCGCCCGCGTAGACGATGCGACCCTCGGGATTGATCACGAACATGTGCGGCGTCGTCTTGGCGGCATAGAGTCTCGCCGTTGCACTGTCGCCGTCGATGAGCACGGCCTTTTGCGATCCCTCGTGCGCACTCATCCAGGCGTTAAGCTGGGCGGCGGACTTGTAGTCCCGGCTGTCGCGGTTCGACGAGTCGATCGACAGCCACGCAACATCGCGGGTACCCCATTCCTTCTGCAGCCCGGGCATATTTCGTGTGTTGTAGTGCCGCTGCA
>JALZAO010000328.1 GCA_030948305.1 Pseudomonadota bacterium | reverse complement strand
CAAGGGCATGTCGGCGCACATGCTGCGCTCGCTGTGGCGCAATCGCGACCGGGTCGACGCCGCATTCCGGCGCGATCCGGCGAACCGCGCCCGATTCATGGCCATCCTTCGCCAGCCGCGCGGCGTCACCCACGAGCTGCGGCGCATGAATCAATACGGCATCCTCGGACGCTATCTTCCGGTGTTCGGCCGCATCGTCGGTCAGATGCAACACGATCTGTTCCATGTCTACACGGTCGACGAGCACATCCTGATGGTCATTCGCAACCTGCGCCGCTTCACCGAGGCCCAGCACGCGCATGAATATCCGTTGTGCTCGCGCCTCATCGCCGACTTCGCCCGACCGGAGGTGCTCTACGTCGCGGGACTTTTCCACGATATCGCCAAGGCTCGGGGCGGCGATCATTCCGCTCTCGGCAGCCGCGATGCGCGCCGCTTCAGCCGTCAGCACGGCCTTTCACCCGAAGACACGCAACTCATTGCCTGGCTGGTCGAGCAGCATCTCACCATGTCCTCGACCGCGCAGAAGCAGGACACCACCGATCCCGAAGTCGTCGCAGCGTTCGTGGCCAAGGTGAAGACCGAGCGCCGGCTTGCCGCGCTCTACCTGCTGACGGTGGCCGACATCCGCGGCACCAGCCCGCGGGTGTGGAATGCGTGGAAGGCGAAGCTGCTCGAAGATCTGTTTCACGCCGCCAAGGCGCGGCTTTCAGGAGACTCGGGCGGGCGCGGGCTGCAGGACAGCCTCGACGCGCGTCGAGCCGAAGCCGCACGCCGCCTGCGCCTGTACGCCGTTCCCGAGGGTGCCGAGCAAAAACTCTGGCAGCGTCTGGACGGAGTCTATTTCCAGCGCCACACCGCCGACGAAATCGCATGGCACGCGCGCCATCTCTATTTTCGCGTCGACGGTGCCGAGCCGGTGGTCAAGACCCGCCTCGCGCGCGAGGGCGCCGGGCTGCAGGTCATGATCTACCTCCCCGATCAGAAGGAGCTCTTCGCGCGCATTTGCGGATTCTTCGGCCGCGCGCAATTGTCGATTCTCGAGGCGAGGATCCACACCACGCGCCACGGCTATGCGCTCGATACCTTCGACGTCCACGATCCGGGCAATCCCAATGCCACCTACCGCGAGGCGATGAGCTTCATCGAGTACGAGCTCAAACAGGCGTTGATGATGCGCGCGCCGTTGCGGACTTCTCCGCCGGGACGCATCAGCCGTCACCTCAAGCACTTCCCCCTGACCCCGGAAATTCGCATCTTTCCCGACGACAAGGGAACGCATTTCATTCTGGAGATCGTCGCCGGCGACCGGCCGGGCCTGCTGTCGCGTATCGCTTACGTTCTGGCGAGCGCCAACGTCAACGTCGAAAGCGCCAAGATCAATACCCTGGGCGAACGCGCCGAGGACGTGTTCCTGCTCGATGGAGCGCGCCTGCACGACGAAGCAGCGCTGCTCAAGCTCGAGCAGGCGCTCTACGATCAATTGCGGCTGTAAGGAGGACCGGACTTCCGTCCGGTCACTCGTCCGGCATTTCGACACCGGGAAACAACACGCTGGTGAATCCCAAGGTGCGCATGTCGCGCATGCGCATCGGATACAGGACGCCGTCGAGATGATCGCATTCGTGCTGTACGACGCGGGCGTGGAAGCCTGACGCTTCGCGATCGATCGGGCGGCCTCGCGGGTCGAACCCGGTATAGCGAACGCGGCTGAATCGCGGCACCATGCCGCGCAAGCCCGGCACCGACAGGCAGCCTTCCCAGTCTTCCTCCTTTTCAGCGGCCAGCGGCGTGATGACCGGGTTGACGAGCTCGGTATAGGGAACGGGCTCGGCGTCGGGATAGCGCTGGTTGTGCTCGAAGCCGAAGATGACCACGCGCAAACCGACACCGATCTGCGGCGCGGCAAGGCCTGCGCCCTTGGCATCGACCATCGTTTCATGCAAGTCGCCGATCAATGCCAGCAGCTCCTCGGTCCCGTAGCGCTCCACGGGCCGCGATCGCTCGAGCAGGCGCGGGTCACCCATGTGCAGAATCGGCTGAATCACGGCGCTTCCTTTACCACCTGCTCGATCAACGCGCGGACCTTGTCCATGGCCGTCTCGAGCACACCGACAATGCTTTCCATCGATATGGCCAGCGCGCTGTCACCGCGGCCTGCGGCGTCATTGACGACGACGGCAATCGCCGCATAAGCGACCCCGAGCTCGCGGGCGAGAACCGTTTCCGGCATGCCGGTCATGCCGACCATTGTTGCGCCATCACGGCCGAGGCGATCGATCTCGGCCGCGGTTTCCAGTCGTGGACCGGAAACTGCCGCGTACACACCGGAGTCGTGGACGGGAATGCCGGCCGAGTGCGCCGCGGCGAGACATCGCTCGCGCAATTGAGCGGTATAGGGGTGCGTGAAGTCAACATGGACCACTTTACGATCGCCACCGTCGAAAAACGTGCTTTCCCTGCCGCTGGTGTAGTCGATCAACTGATGCGGGAGCACGAGATCGCCGACCGCGTATTCGACACCGATGGCGCCGACCGAAGCCACTGCCAGAATGGAGGCGACACCGCTTCTCTGGAG
>JALZAO010000039.1 GCA_030948305.1 Pseudomonadota bacterium | reverse complement strand
CATCGTGCGAAGCGCCACCGACTTGAGCAATTTGGGGCCATTCTGGCGCTTGATGCGAATTCGCTTCGGCTCGGTAGCGATCTCGGCGCCGGCCTCGATCAGTTTATCGATCACGGCCTCGAGCGTGTCCGGACGCACGCCCGCCAGCGAGACGTCGCCGCCGGCCGCCGCCGCCGCCGCGAGGAAGGTCCCCGTCTCGATGCGATCGGGCATGATCGCGTGTCGCGCACCATGCAGCGCCGCGACGCCTTCGACGACGATCCGATCGCTGCCGGCGCCGGTGATTCTCGCGCCCATCGCAATGAGGCAGTCGGCGAGGTCGCCGATCTCCGGCTCGCGTGCCGCGTTTTCCAGAACCGTCGTCCCGGCCGCCAAGGTCGCCGCCATCATCAGATTCTCGGTGCCGGTCACCGTGACGACATCGAACACGAAGCGTGCCCCCGTCAGACGCGCCGCCTTGGCGTCGATGTAACCGTGATCCAGATCGATCTCCGCGCCCATCGCCTGCAGGCCCTTGACGTGCTGATCGACCGGCCGCAGTCCGATGGCGCATCCCCCGGGCAGCGATACACGCGCCTCGCCGCACCGCGCGAGCAGCGGCCCGAGCGCCAGAATCGACGCCCGCATCGTCTTCACCATCTCGTACGGAGCCAGCGGCCAGTCCACCTGCTTTGCGGACAGCGTCAGTGCTCCGTTGTGCGCTTCCATCCGCACGCCCATCTGCGAGAGCAGCGAGCGCATGGTGCGAACGTCGTTCAGCTGCGGCAGATTGTCGAGCGTGAGCGGTTCCGGCGTGAGCAGCGCCGCGCAGAGGATTGGCAGCGCCGCGTTTTTCGCGCCGGAAATGACGACCTCGCCATTGAGCGCGACACCGCCCTCGATCGAAAGCTTGTCCAAATTACTGCTGCGCGGATCCGAGCGCGGACCACTGCGCCGGCGTCAGCGTCTGCATCGACAGCGCGTGGATTTCCTCACGCATCCTGTCCCCGAGCGCGCTGTACACGAGTTGATGCTGCTTGACCTTGGGCAGGCCCGCGAAGGCGGCGCTTACGATCACGGCCTGGAAATGCTGGCCGTCGCCGGCCACTTCGACATGCTCGCAGGCGAGGCCGGCTTGAATCGCGCGTTCGATGTATTCCGGGGTGACCACGACTTGCTCCAGAGATAGATGCGTGCGCTTCGTATTATCGTATCGAGCGCCGTGCTCGTTGTCGTGCTCGGCGCGATACCGGGTGTCGTACTCAGTGTCGAACTCAGTGTCGTAACTTATAGCCGCGCTTGAGTACCCAAAGCGTCAAGGCGCTCAGCGCGCCGCAGGATCCGGCGATGACCGCGAGGCTCAAGCCCGGCTCGATGTCGGAAAGCCCGAAGAAGCCGTAGCGAAAGCCGTCGATCATATAGAAGAACGGATTGAAATGCGACAGCGTTTGCCAGAACGGCGGCAGGGTATGGATCGAGTAGAAAACGCCCGACAAGAACGTCAGCGGCATGATCAGGAAATTCTGAAACGCGGCGAGCTGGTCGAACTTGTCCGCCCAGATGCCGGCAAGGAGTCCGAGTACGCCGAGGATCATGCTGCCGAGCAAGGCAAATGCGAGCGCCCACAACGGATGCACCGGCGCGATCGGCGCGAACCACAGCGTGACGAGGAACACGCCGAGACCGACCGAGATTCCGCGCACCATCGCACCCACCACATACGCCGCGAACAGATCGAGAGGCGACAAGGGCGGGAGCAGCACGAATATCAGATTGCCCGTGATCTTCGACTGGATCAGCGAGGACGAGCTGTTGGCGAACGCGTTCTGCAGCACCGACATCATCACAAGACCGGGAATGAGAAACGCCGTGTAGCGGACGCGTCCGTCGAATACAGAAACATGCGACTCCAGCACGTGCGAAAAAATCAACAAGTATAGGAGCGAAGTCAGCACCGGCGCGAGAACGGTCTGAAAGCTCACCTTCCAGAATCGCAGCAGCTCCTTGTAGAGCAGCGTCTGCCAGCCGGAGCGGTGCCGGATCGGCTCCGAGCTCAGATTGCTCCTCATTTCCGTGCTCATTTCCGTGCGCATCTTCGTGCTCATTCTTTCTACGCGGTCCGCTTCATGATTCTGAGAAAGACCTGCTCCAGATCGGCTTCCTGCAGCGCGAGCTCGACAATTGCGATTCCGCGCTCACGCAAGGCCGAGAGCAGACTTTCGAGCTCGGCGTAACTGGCGAGTGACAAGAGGTAGGTCGCGCCTTCGTGCCTGAGGACGCGTTCGTGCCACGCGTCGGGCAAGGCTGCGGCGGTAAGCCGCACCGTCAGGCCCGCGAAGCTCGACAGCAGATTCTGCGTGGTGTCGAGCGCGACAACTTTTCCGGCCTTGAGCATCGCAATCCTGCCGCACAGGGCCTCGGCTTCCTCCAGATAGTGCGTGGTGAGGATGATCGTGTGCCCGTCACGGTTGAGCTTGCGGATGAAGCCCCACAGGCTTTGGCGCAGCTCGACGTCGACGCCCGCGGTGGGCTCGTCGAGAACGATCACCGGCGGCTTGTGCACCAGCGCTTGTCCGACCAGCACCCGGCGCTTCATGCCGCCGGACAGCGCGCGCATATTGGCGTCGGCCTTGGAGGCGAGGTCGAGGTGATGCAGGATCTCATCGATCCAGGCATCGTTGTTGCGCAAACCGAAGTAGCCTGCCTGAATTCTGAGCGTTTCGCGGACGGTGAAAAACGGATCGAATACCAGCTCCTGCGGCACCACACCGAGGAGCCTGCGCGCCCGGCGATAATCGCTCACCACGTCGTGACCGAGCACCCGCGCCGTCCCGCGATCCGCGCGAGTGAGCCCGGCGACGATCGAGATCAGCGTGGTTTTGCCGGCGCCGTTGGGTCCGAGCAAGCCGAAGAATTCGCCCTCCTCGACGATGAGATCGACGCCGGAGAGCGCCTGCACGGCGCCGAAGCGGCGCGCGACATCGACGATTTCAACCGCGGCGCCCATCAGGGCCCAGCTGGCGGCAAAGGGATCCGTCCCGAGCGCGCAGCCGGGTGCGAGGTCAGGTCGGTTCCGCCGCCAGGAGCTCTTCGACGCCGTAGAGCTGCGAGAGCGAATCGAGGCTCGTCGGAATATGGGCAAACGAGAGCGGCTTGACCTCGGCCGCCGCCCGGCGCTTCCAGGCGAGCAAAAGTGCCACACCGGCCGAGTCGACCGCCTCGACACGTTGCAGATCGATGACACCGGTCGCGGGCAGTGGCGCTTCGGTGCTCGCCGCGAGCACGGAGGCGACGCTGTCCATGGTCAGCGGACCGGTGGGAATCCAACGGTCGCTCTCCACCTCAAACGCGGTCGTGACCTCGCTCACTTGGCAGGCGGCGGCGCGGGGCCGTTGTTCTTGCTGCCGAGCGTCTTGATCAGCCCGTCGATGCCGGAGTTCTTGACGATATCGTTGAACTCACCGCGGTAGTTGGTCACCAGGCTTACACCCGCAACGGACACGTCGTAGGCCTTCCAGCCGTCCGGCGTCTTGGCCATGTTGTAGTCGATCTGCACCGGCGCCTGGCCAGGTCGACGCACTTCTGTCCGGACGATGACTTCGGTGTCGCCCGGGTTCGTGCGCAGCGGCTTGTAATCCATCGTGTTGTCGCGATAGCCCGTCAGCGCTCCGGAATAGGTGCGGACCAGCAGCGTGCGGAATTGGTCTGTGAGCTGCTTTTGTTGCTCGGGGGTCGCGCTCGCCCAGTTGCGGCCAACCGCCAACGCGGTCATGCGCCCGAAGTCGAAATTCGGCGCGAGCTTGGTCTCGATTAATTGCTTGACCTTGGCCTGATTGCCCGCCTGGAGGTCCTTGTCGGAACGAATCGTCGTAAGCACGTCTTCGGCCACGCGCTTGACCAGGGCATCCGGCGCTTCCTGTGCCAATGCCGGCTGCATCAGGAGAGCGACTGGCAGCAAAATCAGAGTCGACAACAATGTGCGTAGCATGGTGATCCTCATCGAGTTCATGGCGAGTGAACCATGGACAACGTAAACGGACGACGGTTCTCCAGGTTGACCGTGGCTTGGAGGCCGGCTGCTTTCGAAGTTGCGTGTAAGGCGCCACCTCGGCATCGCAGCGTCATTCTTCCTCGAGTTCCGGCGGCGGCTTGCCGTCGTAGAGCTGGTAGCGCCGGGCCCTCAAATAGGCGTTGCGCAGGAAGCGGTACTTGTCGAGGGCGGCGGTGTCGAGCACGTCTTCGCCCTGGAGCGCTTGCGCGCGAGTGTCGAGGTAATTGAGTCCCCAAACTGAATTGCGCAGCCCAATGTTGTCGATATATCCCGTCGGACTGGCGTAGATCCGCACCAGAACGCCGGTGCCGTCGCGCACGGTTGTCGGACCGAACAGGGGAATGAAAAGGTATGCCCCCTCGGGCGCGCCCCACTTGCCGAAGGTCAGGCCGAAATCGTTCTTGTCCTTGGTAATGCCCATCATCGACGCGAGATCGAAGATGCCTCCTACTCCGAAGGTCGAGTTCAGCAACACGCGGCCGAACGCGTCTCCGGCGCGATTGCCGTTGCCCTGCAGCACGTCGTTGATCCCGGTAAATAAGTCGTCGATGTTACCGAAGAAATTCGAAACACCGGTGCGTACCAGCTCCGGCATATTCTGAACGTACGCCTTGGCGACGGGCTTGACGACGTTGCCGTCGACGACCTCGTGCACGGAGTACATTGCGCGGTTCCATGGCTCCAGCGGGTCGACCTTCGACGGTGCGGCGGCACATCCGGCGAGCACCACCATGCATAACGCAAGTGCGATTCTGAGATTCAGTGCTTTCATTTTTTGGCCCCTGCGTCCGATGCCTTGTCGAAAAGAAACTGTCCGATCAGCTTCTCGATTACCACCGCGGACTGCGTCTTTATGATGTGTTCGTTATCCTTGAGCATCACCAGATCGCCGCCGGCGTCGAGCCCGATATACACCTCGCCGAGCAGGCCGGAGGTGTTGATCGAGGCGATCGTATCCTTGGTGAACTCGACATCGTGATTGATGCGCATGGTGACGATCGCTTCGTAGTTCTTCGGGTCGAGCCGGATGCCCTCGACCCGGCCCACGATCACACCAGCCGCCTTGACCGGCGCACGCAGCTTGAGACCGCCGATATTGTCGAAGTTCGCCGACAGATGATAGCCTGGCGCCCGGTCCAGCGTCAGCAGATTTCCCACCTTCAGCGCCAGGAAAAGAATCGCGCCAAACCCGATGGCGACGAAAATGCCGACCCAAAGGTCGATGGTGGAACGATTCACTAGCCAACTCCCCTGAACATGAATACGGTCAACACAAAGTCGAGTGCCAGGATCGCCAGCGACGATATGACGACGGTGCGCGTGGTCGCGATGGAGACGCCTTCCGCGGTCGGCTTCGCGTCATAGCCATCGAGTACCGCGATCAGCGAGACGGCAGTGCCGAAGACGAGGCTCTTGATGATACCGTTGGTCACGTCGGGCCACACCTTGACGCCGGCCTGCATCTGTCCCCAGAACGCCCCTGCGTCGACCCCGAGCACCCGGACGCCGATGAAATAGGCGCCGAAGATCCCCAGCGCGGAAAAAAGTGCGGCCAACAGCGGCATCGAAATGACGCCCGCCCAGAAACGCGGCGCCACGACCCTCGCGATTGGATCGACCGCCATCATTTCCATCGCCGAGAGCTGCTCGGTCGCTTTCATCAAGCCTATCTCGGCGGTGATGGCCGAGCCCGCCCGGCTGGCGAACAGAAGTCCTGCCAGTACAGGCCCGAGCTCCCTTACCAGCGACAGTGCGACCACGATTCCAAGCTGCTCGTCGGCGCCGTACCGCACCAGCACTTCGTAGCCTTGCAGCGAGAGCACCATCCCCACGAACAAACCCGAGGTCAGGATGATCACCAGCGACAGGACACCGGAAAAGTAAATCTCGCGCAGCGTCAGATGCAAGCGCCGGAACGCTCCCGGCGAGTGCCAGAGGATCGCTACAAAGAAGCGTGCGGCGTAGCCCACCCAGGCGATGCCGCCGTTCACCGCGCCGCCGAGGCGACGCAGCCCCTGCCCCAGCTCGTCTAGTGCTTCATGGGCCATCAGGCTTCGACATCGGCGAAAAGCGTGTCGCGATAGGGTGGGGCCGGATAGTGAAACGGCACCGGGCCGTCGGGCTGGCCATCGACGAACTGGCGAACGTAAAGGTCGGTCGACGCGCGTACTTCGTCGGGAGTGCCCTCCGCCACGATCTTTCCATCGGACACGAAATACAGGTAGTCGACGATTTTCAACGATTCGTAGACATCGTGGGTCACCACTACCGAGGTGATGCCCAGCGCATCGTTCAGCCGTCGTATCAGCTGTCCCACGACGCCGAGGGAGATCGGATCCAGCCCGGCAAAGGGCTCGTCGTACATGACCAGCATTGGATCGAGTGCGATCGCGCGCGCCAGCGCGACGCGGCGACCCATGCCTCCCGACAGCTCGGAGGGCATCAGCTGCGCCGCGCCGCGCAAGCCGACGGCGTGAAGCTTCATCAGCACCAGGTCGCGAATGATCTCCTCGGGCAGCTCGGTGTGCTCGCGCATGGGAAACGCGATGTTCTCGAATACGCTCATGTCGGTGAACAGCGCGCCGAACTGAAACAGCATGCCGCAGCGGCGCCGCAACGCGTATAAGGCGTCGGGCTCGAGGTCGGGCACCGATTGGCCGCCGACGCGAACATGGCCCGAGGCGGGCTTGAGCTGCCCGCCGATGAGCCGCAGGATGGTGGTCTTGCCGCTGCCGCTGGCACCCATGATGGCGACGATCTTGCCGCGGGGCACCGACATCGTGATGCCCTTCAGGATCTCGCGCCTGTCGTACGCAAAACGCACGTCGACGAGTTCGATGGCCGCGGCGGCGGGATCGAGCCGGCGCGTCGGGGTCAGCGCCGCATGCGATGCCCCAGTGGTTGCAACTGGCATTTCCGTGATGAGCCGGTTCCGAAAGGACGTAGATTGTAGCGGGTTCATCCACACCCAACAACGACCGTTACGGACCGTTACGTCTTGAGATCAGCCACGCAACAGCTTCTTCTCCGCCAACGCCAGACCCTCGGGGCGGCCCAGCAGCACGAGTATGTCGCCGGTTTCGAATCGATACTCCGGCTGCGGCACTTCCGAGCGCGCGCCGCGGCGGCGCACGCCCGTCACCTCTACGCTGTTGCCGAGCGCGATTTCGCCGAGTGACTTGCCGACGGCGGAGGAGCGCTCGGTCAATCGCACCGAGTGCAACCGCGGCTGAACGTTTTCCGCGGCGTCAGCGGTGTCGGTCGCACCGTGAAAGAAGCCACGGAAGAGGCTGTAACGCTCCTCGCGGATGGCGCGAATGCGCAACAGCACGCGGTTGAGCGGCACCCCGACCAGGAGCAGCGAATGCGACGCGAGCATCAGACTCCCCTCGAGCACTTCGGGCACGACTTCGGCGGCGCCCGCCTTGAGCAGCTGGTCGAGCTCGGTGTCGTCCAGCGTGCGCACGATCACCGGCACCTCGGGACGCGCCTCGTGCACGTGGTGCAGAATCCTGAGCGCGGTTGGCGTGTCGGCAAAGGTCACCACGACCGCGCGCGCTTTGGAGAGGCCGGCTGCCATCAACGCCTCGCGGCGCCCCGCGTCGCCGTAGACCACGCTGCCGCCGTCTGCCGCGGCCTCGCGCACCCGTTGCGGATCGGAATCGAGCGCGAGAAAGGAAATTTCCTCGGCTTCCAGCAGCCGCGCGAGGTTTTGTCCGCTACGCCCATAGCCGCAGATGATGATGTGCTCCTGGCGAGCCAGTGTTCGCGCCGCGATGTTGGTGAGCTGGGTGGCGCGCATGAGCCAGTCGTTGGCGGTCAAACGGCGCGCGAGAGGCTCGGCGAACTGGATCAGGAATGGCGCCGACAACATCGAAAGCACCATCGCCGCCAGCACCAGCTGCGATAGCGTTCGATCGATAATGCCCAAGTCGGTCGACAAGGCGAGCAACACGATCGCGAACTCGCCGGCCTGCGCGAGATAGAAGCCGGTACGCAGCGCGGTGCCGAGCGGTGCGCCGAAGGCTTTGGCCAACAGCACGATCAGCGCAAGCTTTGCCAGCACCGGGCCCAACAGCAACAGGCACACCCAGCCGAAATGGTGCCCGACCACGCCCAAGTCGAGGTACATGCCAACGGTGACGAAAAACAGTCCCAGGAGCACGTCGCGAAACGGCTTGATGTCCTCCTCGACCTGGTAGCGGTACTCGGTTTCCGCGATCAGCATCCCGGCGAGAAACGCGCCGAGCGCAAACGAAAGCCCCGCGATTTGGGTGAGCGCGGCCAAACCGAGCGTGACCAGCAGGATGTTGAGCATGAAAAGCTCGGACGAACGCTGTCGCGCGACGAGATGAAACCAGGCTCGGGTCGGCCCCTGACCGAAAAAAAGGATCACCGCCAGCGCCACGGCGGCTTTGACGCCGGCGAGCGCAAGCGTTGTCCAGAGATCGGCCCCGCCTGCGGCGAGCGTCGGAATCGCGATCAGGAACGCCACCACGGCGAGATCCTGAAACAGAAGAATGCCCATCGCATCGCGGCCGTGCGCGGTATTGAGCTCGGTGCGCTCGGCAAGCATCTTGGATACGATTGCGGTCGAGCTCATCGCCACGGCGCCGCCAAGCGCGAGTCCCGCCAGCCATCGGTAGCCCAGGAAATGCGACACGAACATGGCGACCGCGGTCGTGATCGCTACCTGCGCGAGACCCAGTCCGAACACCGCGCGGCGCATCGCCTTCAGCTGCGGCAGGCTGAACTCGAGGCCGATGGAGAACATGAGGAACACGATGCCGAACTCGGCGAGATCGCGGACATCGGCATTGTCCGGCACCCACCCCAGCGCATGAGGGCCGACCGCAATGCCAACGACGAGGTAGCCGAGGATCGGTGGAAGCCGCAGAAGACGGCAGGCGACGACCACGACGACGGCCGAGGCCAGCAGCAACAAAATGAGCTGCAGTGTCTGGGGCATTGGTGGTCCGTGAACACGCCGAAGACGTGATGCGAATGTAGCATAGCGCCCAAGCCGGCCCGTCGAGCGTTCGGCTATACTTGGCCGCATGTCCGCGCCGATCCGAGCAGCCGAACCGGTGCCTGCTGTCGGCATCGATCCCGAACGCGTGCTTACGCTCGCTCGCGATGTGCTGGCGACCGAAGCAGCCGCCATCCGTGCGCTCGAAGGACGCCTCGGCTCCGCATTTCTTGCCGCGGCCCGTGCGCTGTTCGAGTGCCGCGGGCGAGTGGTCGTTACCGGCATCGGCAAATCCGGCCATATCGCGCGCAAGCTTGCGGCGACACTTGCTTCGACCGGAACGCCGGCGTTTTTCGTGCATGCGGCCGAGGCGAGTCACGGCGACCTCGGCATGATCACCGCCGACGACATCGTGCTGCTGCTTTCGAACTCGGGCGAGACCGACGAGCTGGTGTCGCTGGTACCGCATTTCAAACGCCAAGGCGCCAAATTGATCGCGCTCACCGGCAACGAGCAGTCGTCGCTCGCGTTCGCCGCCGATGTGCATCTCGACGCCAGCGTCGACACCGAGGCCTGCCCGCTCGGACTGG
>JALZAO010000327.1 GCA_030948305.1 Pseudomonadota bacterium | reverse complement strand
TCTCCGGACAGATGCGGCTGGGCAAGAATGACGTGGAGCTCGACGTAAAGCTTTCGTTCCTGCTGACGCCGCTGAAAGGACCGATCGAGCACGCCATCCGCGACGAGCTCGACACCCTCTTTGGCGAAGCGTAGTTTGATGCGGCGTTGATTCCGCGCTTAGGGATTGGCAGGATCGGGAAAGGGAGCGCGATCGCCGGAAAGAATCGCCTCCATGAGCGCCGTCTCGCGGGTGTTGATCGCTTCGAGAAAGGCGTCGACGTCACGCATGCCGGCGAAGCTCGCAAAACCACCCTCGAGGAATTCCTGTAACGAGGAAAGACCCGCGACACGCGCCGGGTGACGCATCATCGCAAGCAGCGGACCGAGCATGGGCTGACGAACATAGCGGTCCAGCGCGCGGCCGGTCTGAACGATCAGATCGATCTGTCGTCTGCGGTCGAGGCGGTTGTCGCACGCACGGTACGCGGTGCAATATTGGGCAACGGTGAATGGGGCGCTGGCGTCCAGCTTGCCGACCAGCGCATGGTCGAGCTCGTGCGAAAGCGTGGAGAGCTCCATTGCCATCGCCACCGTTTCGACCACGGCATCGGGCAGCACGCGAATCATGATCGGCACCACGCGGGCCAGGTCCGCGTCGCGCTGGCTGAAGTCGCCCGGGCCGTATAGCTCGCTCTGAAAAAAGGCGATCGCTCCGGCATAGCGCGGGTCGGCCGCGAGGTCGGAATACGTTGCGTTGAGACGCCGCGCCTGCCACAGCGCAACGCGATCGAGCGCGGCGGCCAGCGCTGCCGACGCGCCACGCTCCTGGTGCAGCAAACGCGAGCACTCGAGTTGATGCACCAGAGCTTCGGCAGAAGAGGGCATCGCGATCGCGTAGTTTAGCGGAAATGCGTTGCCTCGCCGCCATTGCCCACGTCTCGATGGCGGATTAGATTGTTTTGTCTAGAGGTGCGGATTAGTGTACTGAGTCCGTTTTTTCTCCGCTTCCGTTCAAGGCCTTCATGACGCAGCTTCCTAAATCCCAGGCCGGCAGCTTGCCGAACCAAACGCGGCGAACGCTGCTCAAGGCAGGTATCGCCGGCAGTGTGGTGCTGGTGCTTGCGCGATGGATGGTCACCTCATATTCGCCTCGCGAATCGCCGGGAGTCAGCGGATCGGCGCTCGATCCGTCGGCGCGAGCCATCATTGCGGCGCTTGTGCCGGTGATGCTCGAAGGCGCGCTCCCGGACGCGGACAGCGAGGCGCGTGCTGAAGTCGTCGCCGGCGTCGATCGAGCGGTGGCCGGACTTCCGCCCGGGTCGCGCAAAGAGATGGCGCAGCTGTTCGCATTGCTTTCCTTTGCGCCGACTCGCTGCCTGGTTGCGGGCGTCTGGTCATCGTGGCCGCAAGCTTCACGCGAATCGGTTGCCTCGTTTCTAACGTCGTGGCGCGGCAGCCGTTTCGCCCTGCTGCGTTCCGGATACGGCGCGCTGCATCAGCTCATCCTGGCCGCGTGGTACGGCAACACGCGCTCCTGGCCGGCGATCGGTTATGGCGGCCCGCCATCGCTGGAGATCGGTTGATGACCGCGGCGGCATTGCGTCCGCCCGTGTTGGCCGATCCTTTTCTCATCGGGCTTGCGAGCGGCTGGAAAGTCATCGACGCTTCGACCTTGACGGCGGACCTCGCGCTCGACGCCGACGTCGTTATCGTCGGCACGGGAGCGGGCGGAGGAACCGCGGCGGAAATTCTGAGTGAGGCGGGCTTAAGCGTGGTTCTGGTCGAGGAAGGTCCTCTGGCGACATCGTCCGATTTCCATATGCGCGAGACCGAAGCGTACTCGCAGCTGTACCAGGAATCGTCGGCTCGCAAGACCAAGGACCGGGCGATCAGTATTCTGCAGGGCCGCTGCGTCGGCGGCGGCACCACTGTCAACTGGACCTCGAGCTTCCGGACGCCGCCGTCGACGCTCGAGCACTGGGCGCGCGAATTCGGTATCCAAGGCTTGAGCGCCGCCGATCTTGCCCCGTGGTTCGCACGCATGGAGCAACGCCTCGGTGTCGCGCCCTGGCCGGTCGCTGCAAACGAGAACAACCAGGCATTGCGCCGTGGGGCGAGCGTGCTCGGCATTTCCAGCGGAGAGATGCAGCGCAACGTCAAAGGATGTTGGAACCTCGGATACTGCGGCATGGGCTGCCCGACGAACGCCAAGCAGTCGATGCTGGTGACGACCATTCCGGCTGCGCTCGCGCGAGGCGCGACCCTCGTTACACGTGCGCGCGCCTGGACGATCGAGCATGGCAACGCTCGCGCGTCGACGCTTCACTGTGTCGGCCTGGACCCGGGAGGTACCGATCCGACCGCCCGCAAGATCACCGTGCGCGCGCAGACATTCATCGTGTCGGCGGGTGCCATAGGATCGCCGGCGCTCCTGATGCGCAGCAAGGCTCCCGACCCGCACGGTGTCGTCGGCAAGCGCACCTTCCTGCACCCGACGGTTGTCTCGGCAGCGCTGATGCCGGAACGGGTCGACGGCTTCGCCGGCGCGCCCCAGTCCGTCTACTCCGACCATTATCTGGAACGACCGGCCGATGGACCTTTGGGA
>JALZAO010000326.1 GCA_030948305.1 Pseudomonadota bacterium | reverse complement strand
TGATGCGGGCCAGCACCACGCCGCGATCGACATACTCGGGCTTGAGTCGGCCCGAGAAGTCGAGCACGTGGTCCCCAAGGTCGGACGGAACGTTGACGTAATCGAGCGCGCCGCTGTTGAAGCCCAGGAGCCGCGGATTGGATTCCTCGGTGATGGAAATCTCGATGCGGCCGACGATCGGCAGCTTCTTGCCGCGCATTTTGGCGACCAGCGCCTTGTCGGCGGGATCGTTGCTCTCCGGAAAGGTCTCGTCGCGGAAGTTCGGGTTGGCCTCGAGCACGATCTGCGCGCCACGCCGCCAGGACTTGAGCATGTACGGTCCGGTTCCGACCGGGTTGGCCATCGCCCAGCCGCTCGCGTCCGCATACGCTTCGATCACTTCACGCGCGACGGCGGCCATCGGTGACTGCGTCATGTAACCCGCCATGATGTAGTCGGGGTCCTTGAGCTTCAGCCGCAAGGTGTAACGATCCAGCGCCGCCAGCCCTTCGATCGGCGCGTCGTAATCGAAGCGTCCGGTCTGCTTCGCCGCGTCGAGCATCGGATCGGCGCCGACGATCTTTCCCTGCAGGTACCACGCGAACGGCGAGCGCACGCGAGGGTCGAGCAGCCTCTTCCAGGCATAGACATAGTCGGCGGCGACGAGCTCGCGCTTCTTGCCCTTGAATACCGGATCGTCGGCGAAATAAATGCCTGGCTTCACGCGCATGGTCCACGTCCGGCCCTCGTCGGTAACTTCCGGCATCGCCGCCGCGGTGCGCATCGTCCGCCGATAGGGCCTCGCGAGGTAGTCGAAGCCGTACAGCGTATCGAAGATCGCCCGCTGCACGCTGTCGGAATAGAGGTCGCTCGTAGCGACCGGATCGAAGCCGGTCTCGGCCGCGATGTAGGCGGTGCGCAATGTCTTCGACATGTCCGCGGCGGCGGCCGGCGTCGCAGGGAAAATCGCCGCGCTGATTGCCGCAGCCATCGTCGTGACCATCACGCCGCGGCGCGTGCGCCATGGCAGCGGGGTTGCCATTGTCCGAGCGTCTATTTAGCTGCGGCGTTGCGACGCGCCAGGTCGAGGTCGTAATAGAGCCACGGATGCTGCTCGTACACCGTGTGCTTGAAGCCCTGCACCCAGGGTTGCACCAGGATGTTTTCGTAACGGTACGCGTTGTACATCCATGGAGCGTACGCATTGACGAGCTCGGACATGCGGCGAAACAAGCGTGCGCGTTCGGGGCTCTCGGGCAGCTGTTGAGCCTGCTCGTAGAGCTTGTTGAATTCGGGCAAATTGAAACGCGACAGATTGTCGATCCCCGAATGCGGGCCGTAAAGGAGCGACATGAATTGGAAGCCTTCGGGCGTCGTATTGATATTGCCGAGGAACCACATCTGCAGCTGGCCATAGCGACCCATCTTCAGCAGATCGGGCCATTTCTGCGTGACGAATTCAATGCGAACTCCAATCGCGGTCATGCTGCGCTGCCACAGCTCGACGTACTGGCGCGTCAGCGCGGACGTGTCAGCGCCCATCATGATCTTGAGCGGCTTGCCGTCGGGTAAATCGCGCCAGCCGTCTTGGTCGCGGTCGATGTAGCCGAACTTGTCGAGCAGCGCCTTGGCGCCCGCGGGGTCGTACTTGACACTCGCCTTGATCGTCGCGTCGTAACCGGACGTGTTGGGCGGAATAGGCTGCGTGGCGGGCTCGCCCTGACCCTGGCGGATGATCCGGATCTCTTCCTCGACGTTGTACGCCATGCCGACAGCGCGGCGCAGCGCGATCTTCTCGTTGGTGTAGCCGCCGACGACCGGGTCTTCCATATTGAAGTACGTATAGCTCACCGCCGGCTGAACGCCGCGGGCGGGCACGATGCCCTTTGCGGCAAACTCGGGTTTGAGCTTGTTGTCCGGTCCGAGCACGGTGCTGACGAGATCGGTCGGCACCTGCAAATAGTCGAGCTCGTGGTTCCGGAACGCCAGCATTCGGGGGTTCGATTCCTCGATGATGCTGATATCGATGCGTCCGATCGCCGGGATCTTCTTACCGCGCATCTCTTTCATGATCGCGCGATCTTCGGGCTTCGAGCTCTCCGGAAACTTTTCGTCTCGAAAGCTGGGACTCGCCTCGAGAACGATTTTCTGGGTGCGGCGCCACTCCTTGAGCCGGTAGGGTCCGGTACCGACCGGATTCGACATGGCCCAACCGCTTTCGTCGCCGTATTTCTCGATGACCTCGCGGGCCACGGCGGCCGTCGGTGATGTCGTCAGGTCCGATTGCAGCTCGTAGGTTGGGAAGTTGAGCTTGACCTGAATCGTATAGCGATCGATGGCCTGCAAGCCTTCGATGGGCGCGTCGTAGTCGAACTTGCCCGAGACCTTCGCCGCAGCAACGACCTTATCGGCGCCGACCAGCTTGCCGTCGAAAACCGCGACGTTGTTCGAGCGTACCTTGGGATCGATGACCCGCTTCCAGGAGAATACGTAGTCGGCCGCGGTGAGCTCGCGTTTCCTTCCGTTGAAGGCGGGGTCGTCGGAAAAGTAGATGCCGGGCCTCACGTGCATGATCCACGTCTTGCCATCGGACGATACCTCCGGCATC